>JALYTX010000089.1 GCA_030854055.1 Gemmatimonadota bacterium
CGGGCTGTTGACGGAACGCTGTATCGGCGCGAGACGCTGCCTGATCGAGCACGTCAGCCACGCGCACACCAGGCTGACCCGCGCGGTACAAGTGCGCGTCTGGCGCCGAGAGAATGTCCTGCAGAAACGCGCTCGTGCGTTCCGCCGTCGTCTTGTCGCGCTCGGCAAGAAGACGGGCATGGTCGGCGCGGCCGGCCTGCACGAGCGCCAACGTTGCGCCAATAAGCAGCGCGAGTACCGCAACGACTGCAGCAGCCACGCCTGCGAAATGTCTTCGTGCGAACTTCTGCACGCGATATGTGACAGCGTCCGGCTGCGCTGAGACTGGTTCACCATCAAGGTAACGGCGAATGTCGCTGGCAAGCGCATCCGCGGAATGATATCGCCGTTCCGGTTCTGCCCGAAGCGCCACACGAGTGACGTTGTCGAGCTCACCGGCCAGCCGATTGCGTAGCCGCCCGACGCTCGGCTCACCAGCGTGCGCTGCTGAAGTCGGTGTCACGACAGTACTCGGTCGTGGCGGATCGCTCTGCAGCGCTTGCAACGCGGCGCTTGTCGAGCGTGTGACTATCTGAAATGGACGGCGCCCGGCAAGCAGCTCGTAGAGAACCACGCCGAGCGAAAAGACGTCGCTGGCAGCCGACGCGGGCTCGTCGCGCAACTGCTCGGGACTCGCGTATTCGGGTGTGAGGTGTCGTGCACCGCCCTCTGTAAGCGTCTCCATGTCGCCACCGTCCTGCGCGCCAAGCAGTTTGGCGACGCCGAAGTCGAGCAGCTTGACACTGCCATCGGCGGTGACGAGGATGTTGGCTGGCTTGAGGTCACGATGTACGACGAGCTTGCCGTGGGCGTGCTGAACTGCGGCGCAGGCCTGGAGAAATAGCTTGAGCCGCGCCTGTATGCTGAGCTTGTGTTCGTCACAGTAGGTCGTGATGGGCGTGCCTTCCACGTACTCCATCACGAAGAACGGTTCGCCCTGCTCCGTTGCACCGCCGTCGAGCAGGCGCGCGATGTTACGATGTTCGAGTGCGGCCAGAATCTGGCGCTCGCGCCGAAAGCGCGCGGCCATTCCTGCGGTACCGAGCTGCGATCGAATGAGCTTTACCGCGACCCGTTGCTCGTAAGCCTCATCGGCGCGAACGCCCTCGTACACGGTACCCATTCCACCGCGTCCGATCAGACGCACGAGTCGGTAGCGAGATACGACGGTGCCGACCTTTTCCTCACCCTCGCGATTATCCGCGGCGTGCGGAACGTGCAAACGCGGATGGTCAAGATTGTAGCGGTCGTCGGTCGCGGCAACGAGCAGACGCAGCACTTCGTCACGCAGCGGCGCGTTTTCGTTAGTCGCCTCGGTAACGATTCGCTGCCACGTGTCCACAGGCTGATCGACTGCTCGATCAAATATCTCGCGCGCGCTACGGAGGCGCTCGGCTTGGGCCGCCAACTCGCCGGCTATGGGCGTGGTTGCTACTCGCGGCGTTGCTTCAGGCACTACTCCGTTTCGGCCAGCCTGCATGTCAGCCATGCCTTCGCGAACCGCCAATCCCGATGGACGGTCTTGGGTGACACTCCGATGATCTCGGCGACTTCGTCGACTTCAAAGCCGCCGAACACGCGAAGCTCGACGACCTGGGCCTGACGCTCGTCCAGCGCCGCGAGCCGGTCGAGCAGGTCATCGATGGCGAGCACATCCAGCGGGTCGCCCCCCTCCGCGCCCGCGATGGAGATGAGCGTCGTGCGCATTCCGCCGTCACGCTTGGCCGCGCCGCGCTCGCGCGCATAGTCGACAAGGACCCTGCGCATCGTCCGCGCTGCTGCACCGAGGAAGTACGAACGGCTGGGCCATGGGGTGGCGTCACGCGCCGAGAGTCGAAGGAATGCTTCGTGGACAATTGCCGTCGTGTCCAGAGTGTGCTCGTCGCGATCATCGCGGCGGATTCTGCGAGCGATCGCGCGTAGCTCTTCGTACAACTGGGCGGAAAGCTGATCGGTGCTTGCATTGATGCTTGCCTCGGTGCTCGCGACGGGTGTTGGATCGTCGCTCGAGGCATGCGTGGCCGGCACAGCGCTCCCGTCATGAGCCGTGTCCGGTGTATTGCTGGCTTTGTCGGACGGCACGTGGCTCCATGCGCTGGGAGACAATCAAACACCCGGTCCCGTACGCAAATGTAGCGACGCGAGCCGAGTCCGTCGAGCAGACGGACCGGCTGGGTCGGTGTCCGAGGAACTGGGACCACGAAAGGCGTCCCAGTTTGTTGTCAGCCGTTTGAAATCTTGCGCCGCCGGATCATGGGTACGAGCCCAATGAGTCCCGTGCCGAGCAACGCCATCGACGACGGCTCCGGGGTCGAGGTCATCACGTGTGGGTTTAGAGTGACGTCATCGAGCTGGTTGATGCCATCATTCTGCCCGTCACCGTTGATGAACGAGATCGTCGTCGATGCGCTGGTGGCCGTAAAGTTCTGCGTAAACTGCTGCCAGACCGACGTCGCGCCGTTCGACTGCGAGTTGGTGTACGAGGTCCCGATGGTCGAGTTGATGAACACGTTAACGGTGCTCGTCACTGAATTGTACCCAGTCGTGTTGCCCACCCAGAACGACAGGTCGTAGTTCGTACCGGGAGTCGTCGCCACCGTTTGCTGAACCCCTTCGGACCCATGGGACGAGCCGGTCAGGTCCAGCCACTGGGATCCAGTGTGTGCCTGTCCCTGACCAGATGCGGCATTATTCGTCAGCCAGACGTTGTTGCCAGGATCGCCCACAACCTTCCAGCCGGTGAAGGTGTCCCCGACGACGTACACGTTGTGATTGCCCGTTACGGGCGTCTCGAAGCCGCCGTTCACGATCTGTGCTGATACTGGCGCCGCCGCTGCAGTGAAGAGAAGCACCCCCCCGCCAATGAATTGAATCGCGCGTCCAAACATGCTTACTCCCAAGATTATTGTGTGGGCAATCCCCGCCGAAATGGCGGCTAGAAGTAGTGGCGGAAAATCCGGGCTTCGACGGTCATCGGGCACTGAACGGCCGCGATGCCCATCCCACTCACTAGGCGATCCGCGTCCCCGGAGGCACATCCTCGTCGGGCCGTAACAACACCACTTCGCTCGAGGAAGGACACGCCCCCAGGACGAGTACTTCGGAGAGAAACGGCCCGATTTGGCGCGGCGGGAAGTTCACGACCGCGACAACCAACCGGCCCACCAGGTCCGCCGGTTCGTAATCCACGGTGAGCTGTGCGCTCGACCGCCGCACTCCAACCTCGCCAAAGTCGATAGTCATCTTGATCGCGGGCTTCCGCGCCTCTGGGAAAGGCTCGGCCGTGAGCACGCGGCCCACCCTGAGGTCGGCGGCAAAGAAGTCGTCCGGGGTGATTGTCGTATCGCTCATTGGTGACTGAACCTACATCTATGAGGTGACACTTGTCACGACATTCCGGTGACACCTTTCACTAGTGGCACTCGGTGCGAATCGGCATACTCATCCATAACGACCCACCCGAGCGAAAATTCAATGCGTCCAACTGCATTTCACATACTCGCGACCCTCGGCACCGGCTTGCTCGCGTTGCCCAACTCACTTGCCGCGCAGGCGCAATCCCACCCAACACTGTTCCATCACGTTCGCGTCTTCGACGGCACGCGCAGAATCGGCCAGCGTGACGTCCTTATAGACGACGGAAAGATTGTCTCGATAGCACAGAACATCTCGGCGCCCGCAGGTTCCACAACGATTGAAGGTGCCGGCGCCACACTCATGCCCGGTCTCATCGACTCGCACGTTCATGCGTTCGGTGATGCGCTCCAGCAGGCACTCATGTTCGGCGTCACCACCGAGCTGGACATGTTCACAGACCCGCAGTTCGCGGCGGCGATGCGGGCGGAACAAAAGTCGGGAAATGTCGCCACGCGCGCGGATCTCTTCTCCGCAGGTTTCCTGGCGACTGCACCCAAGGGGCACGGGACGGAGTACGGTTTCGCCGTCCCGACGATTACCTCGCCCGATTCCGCGCAGGCGTGGGTCGATAAGCGGATCGCCGAAGGCTCGGACTACATCAAGATCATCATCGATGACGGCTCCGCATACGGATTGCAGCTCCCAACTCTGAACAGCGACGTAGTAGCCGCGTTGGCAAAGGCGGCGCATGCACGCGGAAAGCTCGCCGTAGCGCACATCGGTACACTCGCCGAGGCGCGCATGGCAATTGGAGCTGGCGTCGACGGACTTGAACATCTCTTCGTAGACCGCGCGCCCGATCCTGAGTTCGGACGATTTGTCGCCTCTCATCACGCATTCGTGACGCCGACGCTCACGGTGTTGAATAGCATTACGGACAGTTCGGGAGTCGCCACACTCGCCAGCGATCCGCGGCTCTCGCCGTACCTGTCAGCCGCAAGCCGAGGCACCATCGCAACTAAATTCGGATTCCCGAAGAGCGGGCTGAGTATGAGCTACGCGTATCCTGAAGCAGCCGTGAAGCAACTCCTGGCGGCGAATGTCCCGATCCTCGCCGGAACCGACGCCCCGAATCCCGGTACCGCGCACGGCATCGCGCTGCACCGCGAGCTCGAGCTGCTGGTGCACGCGGGACTCACGCCGTCACAGGCGCTCGCGTCAGCGACGAGCGTTCCAGCGCGAATCTTTTCGCTCTCCGATCGCGGCACGATCGCAACTGGTCAGCGCGCCGATCTCTTACTCGTGAGTGGCGATCCCACCACCGACATTACGGCAACGCGCGCAATCAGGGGCATCTGGAAGGGCGGTGTTGCGGTGACGCGCGCCACCGTGTCCCAGGCGGCCGCGCAACCCGTGACCGCGGGCGCACCGATTGGACTGATAAGCAACTTCGACGACGGTAGCACGAAGTCGTCGATGGGAACCGGCTGGGTCGTGAGCACCGATCAGATGGCAGGCGGCGCATCCACCGCAACGATGACAGTTGTCGATGGCGGCGCAAACGGTACGCCGAAATCGCTCGAAACGAAAGGCGTCGTCGCGCCTGGGCTCCCTTACGCGTGGGCAGGCCCGATGTTCATGCCAGGTTCACCCCCAATGGCGCCAGTCAACATGTCGGCCGCGAAGGGGCTTCAGTTCTGGGCTCGCGGTGATGGAAGGACGTATCACGTGATGGTCTTCGCGGCGAGCAAGGGGCGCATGCCACTGATGGTCGATTTCGTCGCCGGAACCGAATGGAAGGAGTATACCTTCCCGTTCAGCGGTTTCGACGGGATCGATGGCCACGACATAATGGGAATAGCATTCACGGCGGGTCCGCAGCCCGGTCCGTTCACATTTCGCATCGACGAAGTGAGCGTGCGATGACCATGTCATTACCAGCCGCACGTCTCGCGTCGGTGACCAAGAAGTACGGCGACAAGATCGCGCTACGCGATGTGTCGCTCGACATCGGCCCGGGCGGCGTAATCGCGCTTCTTGGTCCGAACGGTGCCGGCAAGACGACTACTGTCAAGCTGCTACTTGGCCTCGTGCCTCCGACTTCGGGTTCCGTATCGCTGTTCGGAAACGACCCGCGAAACTCTTCGGCGCGCCGGAACATCGGCGCGATGCTGCAGGTGGGCAAAGTTCCGGAGACGCTACGCGTGCGTGAGCACATCGATCTGTTCCGGAGCTATTATCCCTCGCCGATGCCCGCGGACGAAGTCTATGTCGCCGCCGGCCTCGAGGGGCTGGAGGAATCGAAGTTCGGCGACCTTTCCGGTGGCCAGCGCCAGCGTGTTCTCTTCGCGCTTGCGATCTGCGGCAATCCGCAGATGCTCTTCCTCGACGAGCCTACGCTTGGATTCGACGTGGAGGCGCGACGCAGCTTCTGGGAACAGATACGCGCGTTCGTCGCGCGGGGGCGCACCGTGCTGCTCACCACTCACTATCTGGAAGAAGCCGATGCGCTCGCCGATCGCATAATCGTCATCGATCATGGCTCTGTCATCGCGGACGGGACGCCGGCTCAGATCAAGGAACGTGTCGCTGGCCGAAAGATTCGCTGCACGACGGCGTTGACCGAAGCCGAGCTGCGCGCGATCAGCGGTGTAACCGATGTCCGTTTCGATCGCGGCAACGCCGAGCTGGTCGTGACGAACGCCGAATCCGTAGCGCGTGAGCTTCTGTTCACGGATGCAACACTGTCCAATCTGGAGATCTCGGGCGTGCAGCTCGAGGAAGCGTTCCTTGCACTTACGCATGCAGGGGAGGCAGCATGACGGCCTCCCTGCTACCGACACCATTGCCTGTCGGAGACACGCTCGCCGCCCAGGCTCCAGTATCCCGTTTCAAAGTGTACGCGACCGAGACAAAGTACGAGCTGATAAAGCAGATGCGGATCCCGGCCTTCATGATTCCGACGATTGGCTTCCCGATCATGTTTTACGTTCTCTTCGGACTCGTGATGCAGTCTGGCCGACCGGACGCGCTCAGGATCGCAACGTACATGCTCGCTACGTACGGCGCCTTCGGTGTAATTGGCATTTCACTGTTCGCGCTTGGCGTTGGCGTCGCCGTCGAACGGGGACAGGGTTGGCTCGCGGTAAAGCGCGCGAGTCCGATGCCGGTGTCGGCGTACTTCACGGCGAAGTACGTGACCACGGTGGTCATCGGAGTCATCCTCATGCTGCTCATCAGCTGCGTGGGTATTCTGTTCGGGCATGTCCGCATGTCGGCGGGTCACTGGCTCGCACTCTTCGCCGTCGAGTGCTTCGGCGCGATGCCATTCTGTGCGATGGGTCTTGCAATCGGGTACATCGCGGGGCCCAATTCCGCGGCTCCGACCGTGAACATTCTGTACCTTCCGATGGCGTTCCTGTCCGGGCTCTTCATACCAGCGGAAATGCTACCCAAAGTGCTTCAGGGATTTGCCGTCGTGCTTCCGCCGTACCACCTCGGCCAGCTTGCAATGGACGCTGTAGGCGCGGCGCCAGCGTCGGATGCGTGGGGACACATCCTGGCATTGCTCGGCTTCCTGGCTCTTTTCACGATCGTCGCCTTCATCGCGTACCGTCGCGACGAAGGAAAGACCTACGGCTGATTCATCATGGGAATGACGCGGTTGACTCGCTTACGACTGCTTCCACCCGATTCGGATCTCGGGTGGACGCCGTTCGCGTGGCTGATCTACTTTCCCGCGTTATTCATGTGGCCTGCGACGGGTCACACGTCCACTGTGGTGTGGATTGCGACGATCTGCGCAGGTGTCATCTTCCTTCCGCTGTACTTCCGGGGTTACTGGTGCAGGAGCAGCGCTGAGAAGCTCTGGATAGTCGCGGCTATCGCTGGCCTGGGCATGCTCCTATTGCCTGTGAACGCAGGCGCGCCCGTCCTCACGATCTACGCCGCGTCATTTGCGGGGGTGGTTCGGCCGACGAAACGGGCCGCGCAACTCGTCGCTCTGATTGTTGCCGCTGCGCTGGTGGAAGCATTCGTACTGCGTCTTCCACCGTGGCTCTGGGTATGGCAATGTGTGGTCAGCATTGTCGTAGGCTTTACCAACATACACTTTGCCACGGTCCGCGAGACCAACTCGCAATTGCGCCGTGCACAGGAAGAGATCGAGCATCTCGCGAAGGTGGCCGAGCGGGAGCGGATCGCGCGCGATCTTCACGACTTGCTGGGACACACGTTGTCACTTATCACATTGAAGGCATCGCTCGCGTCGCGTCTCGCGGATCGCGATCCGGCTCGTGCGATAGCTGAGATTCGTGACGTGGAGCGTATTTCTCGCGACGCTCTCACGGAGGTACGCGCGGCTGTTGCGGGATATCGCGAGTTCGGGCTGGCGCACCAGGTTGCCAGCGCAACTTCCATGCTGAAGGCCGCGGGCATCGAGCTGCACACTGCGATGGATCCAGTCGATCTCACTCCGGCGGAGGAGACTGTGTTCTCCCTGATCCTGCGCGAGGCAGTGACGAACGTCGTACGACATTCACACGCCACGCACTGCGACGTCACGCTGTCAAACGCAGGCGGCGTGCGCACCATGTGCATCGAGGACGACGGCCGCGGAAAGAGCGTGCCGGACGGCAACGGCATTACAGGCATGCGTGAGCGTGTCGCGTCACTGGGCGGCACGTTGTCGGTCGAGTCGTTTCCTGGAACTCGCGTGCGCGTCACGCTGGCCGCTTCTCAGCACGTCGCAGCTACGCCGGAGTCGCCCGCGCGACTCACGATTACCGCGTGATACGAGCGGCGCTCTCGTCATGATCCGCGTCATCGTCGCCGAGGACCAGGGGATGGTCCTGGGTGCGCTCGCTGCGTTACTGGAGAGCGAGACCGACATCCAGGTGATCGGGCTCGCGCATGACGGCCGCGAAGCCGTCGCGCTCGTCCGTGATCACCGGCCGGACGTTCTGCTTACCGACATTGAGATGCCGCATCTCACCGGATTGGAAGTCGCAGCGGAAATCAGACGACTCAAGCTGCCTACACGCATCGTGATTCTGACCACATTTGCACGCGGCGGCTATCTGCGACGCGCACTCGAGGCAGGAGCGAGCGGTTATCTGTTAAAGGACAGTCCGCCGGATATGCTCGCCAACGCGGTGCGCCGCGTGCACGCCGGTCTGCGTGCGGTCGACCCGACACTGGCTGCAGAGGCGTGGAGCGCTCCCGACCCTCTCACCGATCGCGAACGCCAGGCATTGCGCATCGCAGGCGAGGGGAAGACCAGCGCCGAGATCGCCGCGGCGCTGAATCTGTCCGAAGGAACGGTGCGTAACTATCTGTCGGAAGCAATGTCGAAACTCGGCGCGTCAACACGCGTGGAAGCAGCCCGCATCGCCAGGGCGCAAGGCTGGCTGTAGCCGATCGACCTGCTAGTCAGCGTCCTTTTCGGCTTCTTCCGCGTGCTCGACGATATCACCGGTAGTGAACAGAATCTTCTGAAGTATCTCGCGCCACTCCGGTTTCTGCCTGAGCAGAAACTCCAGGTCCATGCCGAAGTGCTTCATCTCCTCCTTCTGCGCGTTCTTCATTATGGCCTTCGCCTGGGCATCTTTCTCAAGCGACATGCGTTGCTCATACCAGCCAATCGCTTCCGCTTCCTCCGTCATCCCGGTGATCATTCGCGCGAAGGTCCGAGTGGTCTGGCTCAGTTCGTTGGCAGGTTCGTGATACTGGTCGAAGCCCATTGCGGGAAAGTCCGTTTGAAGTGTTGGATTGTGGATGCTTCGCGTCCTTGGAGCGGCGGAGTCTGTGGCAAGAGCCTCAGCCGGCGTGCGCTGCGGCTCGTCCAAGGTTTTGGA
>JALYTX010000093.1 GCA_030854055.1 Gemmatimonadota bacterium
AAGAAGAATGGACGAGCGACACGTGCACGACGGCCGGCGTGCAAAGTTGCATGGAGCAGATCCTGCGAACCACGTTGGGCGTCACCCAGCCGGTGCGTCACAGATGGGCTGCATCAGTATCGTATTCGGACGGAGTGTTACCGGTGATGCAGCAAGTACGGCCTGGAGTGTGGGCCATTGGTGGTTACAACGGAACGGGCAACGTGGTCGGCGCGATTTACGGACGAATGGTGGCGCAGATAGCGGTTACGGGGTCATCGGATAGGCTGGCCGTGTTCGCGGCGGATAAAGCGACGTAGCCATATTGATAATAGCTTACGCCAACTCAGCGAGATATTTCTGAGTTGAACACACGTGAGAGCGTGCGCTCGAGCGCTGCGCCTTTCAGCTCGTCGTCAACAGCGATGATCTTTCCGGAACGATCGACGAGGACTGCGCGAGGTAGATAAAGAATCTCAAGTCGCTTCAGGTCCGCGTTCTCGAGTCCGCCAGCGGTGATTGCGTTCAGCCATGGCATAGGGAAGCGTTTCGACTGAAACGCCATTACATCCGTCCGCGCTGCGTCAGCAGACACGCTTAGAATCTCGAAACCGCGGCTGCGAAATACATCGTAGGCCTGTTGCAGCACGGGTATCTGATCGATGCAGCCCGCGCACCAGGTTGCCCAGAAGTCGATCAAGTACACCTTCCCTATCAACGACTGTGGGGTGTATGTCACGGTCGAGTCGCGCAGGGAGGCGAACCGGAAGACTGGGACGTCGTTGCCAATCTTGAGCAATCGACTGTTACCGTATTGCGCGAGAGTTGATTTCGTCAACTCCGCATTCGGGTATTCACTGGCGAGGCGAGTGAGGTACATACTGACCTGGTCAGTTTTCCCTAAGCTGTTGAGCGTTGCGACTTCACGCGCAAGAAGACCAACACGAACCGTTCCGTCACGTTGCGCGTCGAATATTGCGTCCGATAGGGCAAGGTATCGAGGAAGCAACGCGGGATCTTCTTTCACAAACCAGACTCTAGTCGCGTTTGGCCTGCCTGCCACGACTACGGCCGCGGCTACGAGTCCTACCTGATTCACGACAGGCAAGGTCCACAGGGGCGACGCCGGCAATATCTCACGCAGCGTCCGCTTTCCGTATCTTGCAGGGACCGTCGCTCCGAATGCGGCGAGTTGCATCAATTCGAGCAGTTGGACGGATCTCACTTCCGGATCGCGCTCGGAGTCGATCGCATGAGACAAGGCGTTCGCGACCGGATTCCATTTCGCCTGGCGAATTGCCCGAAGTGGTCCCGGCACCGCACCGGGATGACGCATCTCGTCGAGCAAGGCGTCGGTGTGCGCGTTCATCGATTCCAACACACGTGCAACACGCGCGGTACGCCCGGTACTGTCGTGGAATCGCACATCGCTAGGGGATTGACTTCGATGTAACTGAGTGGGACTGAAGACGATGGTGGCGACACCGTCCTGCGCCGGTATCACCGATGCATAATCACCCGCTGCGCGTCGCATGTAACGATCGGTGTCCGTCCCTGTAGTGGCCTCATTCGCGACTAAGTCACGAAGTTGGTAGGCAACGCTATCTGCTGTCGTGGCGACGACCAGAGTCCAGCTTTGATCGGGACTTAACTTGAGCGGCCGAGCAGTCGCCCAATCGAATTTGTTGAAGTCACCAATTGCCCGGACGCGCACTATCGTGTCCGCGTACGCTTCAGTCGCTAGTCGCACAGCGAGACCGATAGATTGTGGATGGTCGATATAAATTTCTTCCGACTGCTGCTGATGCGCCACGCCGTAGAATTCCAGAAAGAGCGAAGCGGGACGGCCGTCATATGCCAGGGCGAAACGACCCGCGGAATCTGTATGCGCGACACTAACAACTCTGTACGCCGCGTCCTTCATGGTGACGTCGGCGAGCGGCATCGGCAGGCCATTGGCGCCCACCACAGTTCCAGTAATGGTGGAGATGACAGACGTCCGGTACGCTTGCGCATGGGCCTGCGAAGGTGCGACAAACAGCGATAGCAGAGCCATTTTGTAACAACGCGTGCGTGGGCGCATATCGTATTCGCTGAAAGAAGTCCGAGCGATAACATAGCACTACCGTGGATTGGATGCTACCGCGCGCAACTTACCGCTCCGCGGTGGCGTACGTGACGCTACGTCAAATATCTCGCGCCTCGCTCGCCTCTCAGGTGCGCAGCCAACGCGTGACGCGCATCGGTGGCTTCCGTCGGCGATAGCCAATCCGCCGCTACGATTCGCTTGCCTCTTCCCTCGACAGCGAGCGCGACGCGTCCGGCACGCATGACGAGCAGCGCGCCGGATCCACGTGGCCTTGCCAAGGGATCACGGTCGATGCCATCAAGCGCGAGCGTATACGGGTTAGCGGGGTCACTGGCGGCGATCACCACGAATGGTGCAGCGGTTGCGTCCGAGCCGGCAACCTCGCGCAGGCGCTCTACGGCATCGGGGAGCGCAAACTGCGCTCCAGCGAGTCCGCGCACAAAGTAGCCGCGCCGCACCTCGCCACGAAACTCGAGCCGTTTCAGTTCCTGGTAGATAGTGCGCCACGAGACCGGCGGCCGCTCGCGCCGCCACCAGTCGCGTGAGACCACGCCATATCGCTCGAGCCACGCCCGCGCGATCGCTGCGCCATGGTCTTCGGGATCCAGCGCAGCACCCATCACGCCGGGCTTGCGTACGAGCGACCAGCGCCCGCTCCAACCCGTCGTCACGCCGCTTCTGCCCGGTCGGTCGGGACGACGCCACTTGGGAAGCCGCCGCACGTTCGGACGCGCGCGCATGGGTCGTTCACCGGCGACAAACGCGGTGGGAAGCCAGCGCGCAGGATCGTACGCTGGAGCTCCTGGCAGTGGTTTCCATCTCGCGATCTGACGGAGAGCGTCCGCGGTATCGTTGGTAACGACGCCGAGCGCCACAAGCTCGTGCAACGACTCATGGAGCGACAGTGAAGTCATGGATAGGCCGATCTTGAGATCGGTGATGAACGAGGCGCCCTCGCTCGCGATGTAATCGTACACGATTCGCGCGTTCGCGCTCATGCGATCCTGTGCGAAACCGTCCGATGGCGGCAACCACACGCCACCGGTGCCGCGCAGCAAGAACCGGATGCGCGAGAGCGTCAGCGCCGATGTGGCGTCATCGGCGCTCGTCTCGCCAACCCACACTGTCTGACCGCTCGTCATTACTTCGGAGAGTAGAGCGGCGTTGTAATCGCGGACGCGTGACTTGAGATAGTCACGCTCCCATCCTGCTGCGGGCCGGGAGAGTCCGTACAACTGCTGCAGAACGGTGTCAGTGCCGCCCGCGCCATCCACCTGGTCGCGCGGATCAGCGTGCTGCCAGCGTGCGAGGAACGCGGCGAACGACGGGATCTCGACGGCCTCGATCTGCTTGCGGAGGGCGGCGAGCGCGCGGCGGCGTGCAATCTCGGCGGTTCGGCGCGAGAGGAATTCCGTGCTGCTGATTTCCGGCCTGAACCGGCCGGTCACGACTCGACCGCGCTTGCGCCACTCGTTCAGCGTCGCTTCGATCCAGCGCATGGGCCAGCCGTACCGGTCGTGTATCTCCTCGACCGTGACCGGGCCGCCGAGTGCAATGAACTTGGCGAGCAGACCGCGCCGGCCACCTTCTCCCGCACCGTAGTCAGAGGCGCGCGCAGGATCGGTCGCGGCGTCGAGCTGCGGCTTGCGCCGCTCAACAATTTCCCACAACGCTTTCAACGTTTCGTCGTCGTGCTCGACGTTGCCCATCACCTCGTCGAGCATGGCGCGGTCGAGCGACAGGAGCGCGGCGCGCTGCTCCGCGCGCGGTGTATCGTCGCCGTACAGCCAATCCATGACAAAACCGAACTGCAGACTCGCCGCGAATGGTGAGGGTACGTCGGTCTGCACATAGTGGATCGCTATGCGTTTCTCCTCAATGGCTCGCAGGACTTCCTTGAGCGAGTCGATGTCGAAAGCATCCTGCAGTACTTCGCGATACGTCTCAACGAGTATTGGAAAGCTTGGGAACTCGCGTACTGTCTGCAGCAGGTCCAACGCCTTCAACCTCTGCAGCCAGAGCGGCATTCGTCTGTTGGGCATGCCTCGCGGCAGAAGCAGCGCGCGTCCGGCGTTCATCCTGAACCGGGCGCCGAACAGCGAAGATGCGCCGATCTCCTCCATCACGAGCTGCTCGGCTTCAGCCGCAGTCATACCGGTGAGCGCGTGAACTGGGGGGAGGGTGCCGAGCTCCGGCATGCGGAGCATTATTCCGTCGTCGGTTGTCTGTACCTGCACGTCCACACCGCCGAGCGATTCGCGCGCACGGTGCGCGAGTGCCATGGCCCACGGTGCGTTCACGCGCCCGCCGAACGCCGCGTGGATCACTACGCGCACGGAGCCTGTCTCGTCGCGAAAGTGTTCGACGACGATGTTGCGATCGTCGGGGACGATCCCTGTCGCGAGACGTTGCGACTCGACGTAGCGTCGCAGGGTGTTGATCGTCGCGTCGTCGCAATCGTAGCGCACGCGCAGCTCGTCATCCGTCACGCCGCTCACCAGCTCGCGGCGCAGCTCACCGACGCGCGCGCTGAGTGCGACGGAGCGCGCTGAGTACTCGCCGTGCCAGAAGGGCATCCGCGCGGGCGCGCCCGGCGCCGGAAGCACCACAACGCGGTCATGACCGATCTCGGCGATGCGCCATGTGCTGGAGCCCAACTGAAAGACGTCGCCTACGCGGGACTCGTGCACGAATTCCTCGTCCAATTCGCCGAGCCGGGTGCGATCAACCAGATTGACAGTGTAGAGGCCGCGGTCGGGGATCGTACCGCCGGAAATCACGGCCGTCATTCTGCTTGCGCGCGAACCTGTGAGTCGATTCGCCTGCCTGTCGAAGGAGATGCGCGCCTCGAGCTCCGCGGCGACTTCGGAGGGATACTTGCCCGACAGCATTGCGACAACTTCGTCGTATGCCGCGCGCGGCAGTGCGTGGTACGGATACGCGCGCCGGATCAGTGCGTAAAGCGCATCGACATCCCAGTCGTCTACCGAGACTGCCGCTACGATGACCTGCGCGAGCACATCGAGCGCGTTCTGCACGACGTGCGTGGGCTCGACCTCTCCTGCTCGCATGGCAGCGATGATCGCCGCTGTTTCCATGGCGTCGTCGCGGAACGTCGGCACGAACACTCCGCGGCTTGGAACGCCGAGTGCGTGGCCCGCGCGTCCTACTCGCTGGAGTGCGGCGGAAACACGCTTTGGCGATTGCAGCTGGATGACGAGATCCACCGTCCCGATATCGATACCGAGCTCGAGCGAGCTGGTAGTAATGAGCGCGCGAAGCTCGCCGGCTTTCAGTCGATGTTCGAGAGCGAGGCGGCGTTCGCGCGCGATCGACCCGTGATACGGTTGCGCGATTTCCTCCTCAGCGAGCGCGTTTACACGGGCCGCGATGCGTTCCGCCTGTGCGCGGTTGTTGACAAAGACGAGCGTGGTGCGGGCGCTGCGCGTCTCGTCGAGCACGAGCTGCGCCACAGATGGCCAGACACTGCCGTCAACCTTTGCGAGATCGGGGACGGGAGATCGGACGCACAGCTGGAGCTCTTTCGCGAGACCACAGTCGACTATGGAGACCGTTCGGTCCGTGCCACCGAGGAATCTTGCTATCTCTTCCAGCGGTCGCTGCGTTGCGGAGAGGCCAATTCGCTGCGGACCGTCGGGGCGCGTTGTGAGCTCGACCAGTCGCTCCATTGTCGCTGCGAGATGCGCGCCGCGCTTGGTGCCGGCGACCGCGTGGATCTCGTCGAGGATAACCGTGCGCGTACTTGCGAACATGCCGCGACCGCGCAGCGATGTGAGCAGTATGTTGAGCGATTCCGGCGTCGTGATGAGGATATGCGGCGACTTGCGAATCATCTTCTGCCGCTGGCTCGCGGGCGTGTCGCCGGTACGCACCGCGACTCGAACGTCGGGAAACGCGAGCCCAGCCTGCTCGAAGCGGCGGCGCAGATCGATCAACGGCCGATCGAGATTGCGCTGAATGTCGTTGTTGAGCGCCTTGAGGGGTGAGACGTACAGCAGGTGCACGCCGTTGGTGAGCGGTGACGTCAACCCTTCGACGATCAGCGCGTTCAGCTCCCAGAGAAATGCCGCGAGCGTCTTGCCGGTGCCTGTGGGAGCCAGAATCAGCGCATGATTGCCGCTGGCGATTACGGGCCAGCCCTGGACCTGCGGAGGAGAAGGCGCGCCGAGCGTCTCGGTAAACCATTCGCGGACGATCGGGTGGAAGGAGGCGAGCGGGTCAGTCGGCGTTTTTACAGAACGCGCCACAACTTCTCTGCCCCCCATTCAACCACTCGCTCGTACAGCGATCTCTTTTCCCATTCAGGAAGAAGGATCTCCTTGGAATACGTGAGGTCGTCGTGAAAGACCGAGTCCATCTGTGCGCCGAATTGCGAGTCGAGGATGTCAAGATTCGCTTCGTTGTTGAACGCCATGGAGCGGTTGTCGAAGTTCATTGATCCGACCGAAGCCCACATGCCATCGGCGACGATGGTCTTGGAGTGAATCATTGTGGGCAGGTACTCGTAGATCCTGACGCCGCCGCGGAGCAACTGGTCGTAGTATGCTCGACCGGCGAACACAGTTGTCATCACATCGCTCTTGTCTCCGGCGGTTATTACCTTGACGTCCACGCCGCGCTTGACCGCCTCGATCAGCATGTCCCGGAACTCGGCGTCGGGGACGAAGTACGAGTTGGTGATGTAAAGCGTCTTCCTGGCGCCGGTGATCGACAGTGCAAGAAACCGCTCGGCCTGTGTGCTTCCGACCGCGGACACCGTGTGCATCAGACCGGCGATCGTCTTCCCCGCCGGCTGGAATATTTCTGGCGGGAAGTACATGTCGCCGGTGAGCAGCATTCCAGTGGCCTCCGCCCATCCGGAGGCGAAAGCTGCCTGCAGTCCCGCGACGGCGGGTCCCATGAACCGGACATTGGATTCGCGCCACTGGCGGTCGTGATGGCCGTCACCCAGCCAGTAGTCGGCCAGTCCGAATCCGCCGGTGTAGGCGATGTGGCCATCGACGACGACGACACGCACGTGCGACCGCGTCGCGGCGCGATTGAGCGTGTACCAATTGATCGTACGCAGCCATGCAACGCGGCCACCGGCGGCGCGCACCGCATCGACGAAGTCCGTCTTGCGCAGCGGGCCCGACCCGAAAGCGTCGAGCAACACCAGCACGTGCACGCCGGCCCGGGCGCGCTCGACGAGGATGTCGCGCATGTGGTCCGTGACCTGGCCTGGCTCGGAGTAATACATCTGCAGCGTGATCGTGTGCTTTGCGGCCGCCAGATCGCGCCAGAGTTGCGGATAGGTGCCGTCGCCGTTCAGGCAGAGCAGGACAGCATTCCCTTGCGAAAAGTGCGTGCTGGTGAAGAGTTCCATCGACTCCGCAAAGAGAGAGTCTCCGACCCCCGGGGGGCGGTGCTCGTTCCCGGGGGCTATCACGCTTCGCACCGGTGTGCCGTGTGTGACGGTCAGAACACCGATGAGCACCATCGCGAGCAGGACCAGACCGGCGGCTATCTCTCCGGCGTACTTGACAATTCCCATCAGGCAGGCACCTCGCGGCTTGGACGGTCCACCGCCGACCGCCCGTTCGGACGGTGCTGGCGTTGTATTCGCTATTCACTTCTCGTTCCACTGCCGATTCACCTACTTCCAGGCGCTGGCACAGCCTATTCTATTAATTATGCAACTAGCGGTATCCGGCCGCCGGCCCACCATCAAGACCGTAACGCTCGACCGGTCGCTGGAATCGCTCCCTCTTTTCCGGCTGAGTGATTCGGCCGACGAGGGAGCAATAAGCTACCTGCCAAGTGCCGGCGGGCGCTGGCGGGTGTTGCCGGCACCGGGCGACAGGTTGCCCGGCACGTTCGACCAGGACGTATACGTCGAGATTCTCCACCGGTTCGGCGAGGCTGGGTTTCCGGCGGACGGGGTCGTCCAGTTCACCCTCCATTCATTTCTCCGTTC
>JALYTX010000102.1 GCA_030854055.1 Gemmatimonadota bacterium
CGCAGCCGTCGCAGGATTAGTCTGAGATACAACAGCGGCAACCGGAGTAAGGAATGCTCGTGAAAAGAATGCTCGGCAATCAGGGTCTCACCGTCTCCGCGCTCGGGCTCGGCTGCATGGGAATGAGCGCGAGTTACGGCTCAGCCGAGGAACGCGACCAGAGCGAGGCGATCGCGACCATCCACCGCGCGCTCGATCTCGGCGTGTCCTTTCTCGATACAGCCGAGGTTTACGGGCCGTACACGAACGAGGAGCTGCTCGGCCGCGCCTTGAAAGGACGGCGTGACCAGGCGGTTTTGGCGACCAAGTTCGGATGGCGCATCAAGGATGGAAGGAGCGTGGGGCTCGACAGCACTCCGTCGAACATTCGCGCAGCCGTCGACGGCTCACTGCACAGGCTGCAGACCGATTACATCGATCTGTTGTACCAGCACCGCGTGGATCCCGCGGTTCCGATCGAAGAGACGGTGGGAACCATGGCCGATCTAGTAGGCGAAGGAAAGGTTCGATTTCTCGGGCTGTCCGAAGCTGGCGAAAGCACCATCCGGCGCGCTCACGCAGTCCATCCGATCTCGGCGCTGCAGAGCGAATATTCACTCTGGGAGCGCAACCTCGAGCCGCGCATCATCCCGCTGCTACGAGAACTCCACATCGGGCTCGTTCCGTTCAGCCCGCTCGGTCGCGGATTTCTCACCGGTTCGGCAAAGCGTGCAGAAGATCTGCCAGCGGACGACTTCCGGCGCGGCGATCCGCGCTTTCAGGGCGAGAACTTCGATGCAAACGTACGTGCCGTAGCGGTAGTGAAGGAGATGGCTGTCCGCAAGAACGCGACGCCGGCACAGATTGCGCTCGCGTGGCTGCTGCACAAGGGTGAGGATATCGTGCCCATACCCGGCACGAAACACCGTGCGCGGCTCGAGGAGAACGCGGGCGCCGTCGGCGTGCAGCTTGCAGCGTCGGACATGATGCAGCTCGATGAAGCACTCGCGCCGGAGAGGGTTTCCGGTCCGCGCTACAACGAAGAACGAATGGCAACGGTGGATCGGTGATGCAGAAACGCGAACTTGGCGCAGCGCGCCTCGAAGTCTCCGCACTCGGACTCGGGTGCATGGGAATGAGCGACTTCTACTCCGGGCGCGACGACGCCGAGTCCGTAAGAACGATTCACCGCGCGCTCGAGCTGGGAGTGAACTTCCTCGACACGGCCGACATGTACGGCCCTTTCACAAACGAGCGTCTGGTGGGGCGCGCGATCAGGGACCGGCGCGACGCGGCCGTGCTTGCGACCAAGTTCGGCAACGTGCGTTCCGAGACCGGTGCCTTCCTCGGGATCGACGGTTCGCCGGAGTACGTGCGCAGCGCTTGCGATGCATCGCTCGAGCGGCTGGGCGTGGATCACATCGATCTTTACTACCAGCATCGAGTGGACAACAACGTCCCTATCGAAGAAACAATCGGAGCGATGGCCGAGCTGGTGAAGGCTGGAAAGGTGAAGCACATAGGGATGAGCGAGGCTGCGCCTGCGACGATTCGGCGAGCGCACGCAGTTCACCCGATCACTGCGCTGCAGACCGAGTATTCGCTCTGGAGCCGGGACGTGGAAGACGAGATACTGCCAACCGTGCGCGAGCTGAATATCGGCTTCGTCGCGTACAGCCCGTTGGGACGCGGGTTCCTCACCGGAAGGTTTCGCAAGTTCGAGGATCTGCCGGCGGACGACTACAGACGGAACCAGCCGCGCTTTCAGGGCGGCAATTTCCAGAAGAACCTCGATGTGGTGAAGCACATCGAGCAGCTCGCCACGTCCAAGGGCTGCACAGCGTCGCAGATCGCGCTCGCATGGCTGCTCCATCGCGGTGACGACATCGTCCCCATCCCGGGCACAAAGCGAGTGGAGTATCTGGAGGAGAACGTCCGCGCGACCGACGTTACGCTGACGCCCGAGGAGATGTCGCGGATCGATGCCATTGCACCAGTTGGTGTGGCGGCTGGCAACAGGTATCCGGATTCATCGCTGCATACGGTAAATCGGTGACGGAGCGCGGCGATGTGCGGTAGGACGTCACTCGCAAATCTGCCCGACCATCTTCGACCGTTCCTGCAACGCCACGGCGTGCGCGATGTGCCGCCATGGTACACGCCGCGCTACAATGTCGCTCCTTCACAGGATCTGATGGTGATCGTTGAGAGCGATGGCGTGCGCGACGCTCGGCGCATGAAATGGGGACTCGTTCCCGGGTGGGCGAAAGACCCGGCGATCGGAAGCCGCATGATCAATGCACGGTGCGAGACGGCTGCCACGAAGCCGGCCTATCGGGAAGCATTCGCGAAACGGCGCGGGCTGATCGTCGTCGATTCGTACTATGAATGGCGCAAGAACCCGAGCGGCGCCAAGACTCCGTTCCGGATTCATCGCGCAGACGGCGGACCGTTCACGATCGCGGCGCTCTGGGAGCGCTGGGGCGTGAACGACGACAGGATGGAAACGTGCGCGGTGATCACGACGGAGGCGAACGAGGTGATGGGGCGAATCCATCATCGCATGCCCGTCATCGTCTCGGATGAGCACGCTTCAGACTGGCTGAGTGATCGTTCGCCAGCCGAGGCCGTTCGGTGTGTAATAGCCGACAGCGACAACGAGCTCGAGTCGGTGGCAGTGTCGCTGTACGTCAACTCGCCGGGCAACGACGATCAGAGATGTTGGGAGCCGTCGCCCGAGTCTGGTACGAAGCGGTCGGCCAACGCGTAGCTTTTGCTGATCATGCGGATTCCCATGCAGGTTCGATTTATCGCGGCCGCGGCCGTCGCTCTCGCAGGTGCAGCAACAGCACGAGGGCAGGGAGCGAGCCCCACTCCGCCGTATCCGGCTGTACTGACATGGATCAACCTGACTGCCACGCCCGGAAACGAATCGCGAGTGACCGAGGCGATCATTGCGAGTGACAGTCGTTGGAAGCAGGATGACATCGGTAACCTGACGATGGTCGTGGGAACCGGCGAGCCACGCCGACTCGTCGCGTGCGGGCTGGATCATCCCGCGCTCATCGTAAGCGACATCACGGACGACGGTTACATCCGGCTACGCCGCGCCGGAAGTACGCCGATGCATCCTCTCTTCGATCAGTTCTATCAGGCGCAGCCGGTGCGCGTGCTCACGCGCAACGGTGCAGTCGCTGGCGTAGTGGCCGTGGACAACGTGCATTTCGCGCAGGAACATCGTGGCGACACGTCCGTTGTGAACGTGGATCAACTCTGGGTCGATGTCGGTGCGAGATCAAAAGCGGACGCGGAAAGGATGGGCGTGGCGCTCATCGACGCGGTCGTTCGCGATTACCCCACGTGGGAGTACGCGGATTACGTTGCTTCGCCGGCCGCGAGTGGCAGCATCGCCTGCGGTGTGGTCGCACTCGCGGCGCGGGCGGCTGCGGCCGAGTCGCATTTCAAGGGTCAGACAGTCTTCGTTCTGTCCGTGCAGAGCAGCTTTGCGTGGCGCGGACTGGAGGCTGCTGCGTCGCGAATGGGAAGGTTCGGCGCAGCGACGATCGTTACCGCGACTCCGCTGCAATCCGCCGATGCGTCGGCGGTAACCAGGTCGCGCGTGGCGCGCGGAACGCGCGGAATGCCCAACATCGACGCGGACACGCTTACGCGCGTTGCGGTCCGCGCGCGCTTCGCAGGATCACCGGTCGAGAGCGTTCGACTCGGTGATGTCGACTCGTTGGTCGTCGCGGTCAGTGCTTCGTCGGGACTCCAGCATTCGGCGCGCTCATCGTTCACAGATCGCCCTCGACTGATTCCGCGCTGGACTGAGCAAACGAATGAACAGACGCGTGACAGCCTGAGAAGTGTTGCCTCTCTGCTGGAGCTTCTGGTTACACCGTCAGGAGTGGGCAACCGCGAAACTCCCATCCGGGACGCTGTGCGCAGCCAGCTTCCGGGCTGGGCTCGAAAAATCGCAGTTCAGGATTCAGCCGGAAATCTCATCGTCGCCGTAGGACCCGAGCGTGACACCAGCGTGTTCCTCGCGCACATGGATGAAGTGGGCTATCTGGTTCGCTCCATCGACCGCTCCGGCCGTGTCACGCTCACGCCTCAGGGCGGCCTGAACGGTGCGGCGTGGGAAGGCCAGCCGGCCTACCTCTGGGCTGACAGGTTGGGCACGAAGTTGGCTGGAACGACACTGAATGGCGTATTCGTGCCGCGGGAGCGGGCACGGTTACGCCGACCGGACTCGCTCGAAGCGTGGTTCGGTGTAGACTCCGCGGGTCTCGTCGCACGCGGCGTCAAAGTCGGCGATGCCATCACCGCATACAAGCGTGGCGAACGACTCGGCGATACCCGCTTCACCGGTCGCGCCACGGATGACCGCGCCGGCGACGCGGCGCTGCTACTGGCGTTGCACGACATTGACCCGGCGAAGTTGCGGCACAAGCTGATCTTCGTATGGTCGGTAGAGGAAGAGCTTGGACTGAACGGAGCGACCGCAGTTGCGCGACGGATCGGAACGTCGGTGCATCACGCGTACGCCATCGACACGTTCGTGTCATCTGATACGCCGCTCGAATCTCACGTGTTCGCGTACGCGCCGCTGGGCAGCGGCCCGGTTCTGCGCGCCTCCGACGACGGCATGATCATGACCGCGAACGAGCAGGCGCGCATCGAGAGCATTGCGCGAGACAACCACATACCGTTGCAGGTGGGTACTACCAAGGGTTCAACCGACGCGGTGCCGTTCGTCGCGCGCGGCGCGATTGGCGCACAGCTCGGTTGGCCCGGCAGGTACAGCCATTCGCCTGCGGAAGTTCTGGACCTGAACGACCTTCGCTCACTCGCGCGGTTGATAACGGTTTTCGCACAGTGATGACGAGTCATTACGTACATAGCAAAAGCATAAGACACCTTTCGGGGGCATCATCATGATCCGGCGTGAACGCGTCTCAACTTTCATAGCACCTGCAATCCTCGCGCTCTCGACGGCGTGCATGCCGCCCGTCGCCGCCTCGACAGGATCCTCACCCGTATCGTCATCAGTTGCGGGTGAGCCGCCCGCGCTGAGCGCGATAGATACGGCGCAACTCCGGCGCGACCTGTACACACTCGCGAGCGACGCGATGCGCGGCAGGGAAGCGGGTACCGTCGACGAGCTGCGCGCGAGCGTGTGGGAAGCCGATCAGGCGCGTAAGGCAGGCCTGCAGCCGGCGGGCGACGATGGGACGTATTTCCAGTTCTGGCCGATGCGTCGCGTCCGAACGTCGGAGAGCAGCAGCGCCAGCATCGACGGAACGCCGCTCGTATTGTGGCGCGACGCAGCGGTAGTTTCGCCGGTGAATGCGCGAGTCGATCTTCCCATCATCTGGGTGGGGACCGCAGCTCCCGACAGCGTCGCGAAACTCGATCTTCACGGCAAGGCGGCCGCGGCGATGATTCTCCCCGCTGTGCGATCACCCGCGGCTGGCGTGAGTCTGCGTTCGTGGCGCTATACCCGGGTCGCAATGGCCGAAAGGTCGTCAGCGCTCGAGAAGGCTGGCGCGGCTGCCGTGATACTCGTCGCGGACGATTCCACGGACAGTCAGTTCATTCCAGTTTCAGTCCCGATGCGCCGCGGAAGCTACAACGATGACACAGGCTCGGATCGAGTTTCCACGCGTCCACCCGTACTCTGGGTGCCCGCCGCGCTCGCATCGCGCGTTGCGTCCGCGAAGCGCCTCGATCTCGCCCTAACCGTCGACAATTTCGTGTATCCGTCGGTGAACGTCGTCGCGAAGGTGCCTGGCACCGACGCGACGGTGCGCGATCAGTACGTTCTCTTCAGCGGACACTCGGATCACGACGGTGTGCGGTTTCCCGTCAACGGTGACTCCATCTGGAACGGCGCTGACGACAACGCGTCCGTCGCCGTGGGTATACTCGCAATCGGCCGCGCATTCGTGCAACATCCGGGGCGACGATCGGCGCTTTTCGTCTGGCACGGTGCAGAGGAGCGCGGGTTGCTGGGCTCACGCTGGTTCGCGGCGCATCCCACAGTGCCGCTCTCGTCCGTGGTCGCGGTGCTGAACGGTGACATGATCGGGCGCAACAGTCCCGACAGTGCCGCATTGCTCGGCAGTCAGCCGCCGCACCGCAATTCGATCGCGCTGGTGCAGATGGCACTGGACGCCAATTCGCGCGTCACCCATTTCGTCGTGGACAGCTCGTGGGACAGGCCCACGCATCCTGAAGGATGGTATTTCCGGAGCGATCACCTTCCGTACGCGCGCGCCGGGGTGCCGTCACTCTTCTTCACGACGCTGCTGCATCCGGATTATCACACGCCGCGCGACGAGGCGTCGCGCATCGACTACGTGAAGCTGGCGCGTATGGCGCGATGGATGTACGCGACGGGTTGGGAAGTCGCGAATGCACCGGCGCGGCCGGCGGTCGATCCGGGGTTCAGGCTCGAGCGGTGATGCGAGCGACGCGACGAGCGCGCGGCCTCCGGTGAGCGCTCACCGCATCCTCGGAGGCGGCATCGGATCGGCTATGCTGAAGTACGACTGTACGATCCTGGTAATATTCGGCCCAAACACCGGGCTCACCAGTAACTCATACTTCTCTCGCCGCGAATACATGGTGTTGACGAGCCCCGTCCATACTTCGATGGTACGCCCGGTCTCCGTGACACTGTCGATGTGTATAGCAGACGCGGGTCTGTAATGGTGCGGCCCCGGCTTGCACGTTTCCCAGGGCGCGATCGCTTTTTCCACAACCTTGAAGACGGTTGCGACCTGGGCAGAATCGATCCGTGCGGTACGTTGAAGAGAACACGGATCGACTCGGAGCGTGTCACCGAGCCATCCGCGACGGAACGAAACGACCTCTGTGAGGACCGCGATGCGCACGCTGTCGGTCACCGTGTCCTGTGACGGCGCGTGGGCGACCCGAGACGCGCGTTGTGCGCGAGCCGGCACCGAGCCCACCAGTCCTGACGGCCGGACGCCTGATGAAGGGCTGTCGGTGGCAGCTGACAGCGCGAGAATACTCAGAATCACGGGTACGTAACGCATGGGTCGAACTCTAATAGTTAATTGGACGCAGGACACTTGTCCCCAGCGTCAAGCTCGACTCGCTGCCAGCGACCAAGCATGACGGACCCGGAACATTGGTCTCACTGCCCCGCGCCGCCGAACGCCATTGACACGCCAACCATCGTTTCGCCGCCCGGTGCGCGCTGCACTGTCGCGGACGCCGCGATTCGCTTTATCGCGCTGCCGCGGCCGTGTCTGTGCACGTGACTTTCCACGCTCAATCCGCTCCACGTTCCAATCGCCGCGGCCAGCGGTAGGTCGCTCACCCAGTGCACGTGCTGGTACAGGCGCGCCAATCCGATCGCGGACGCGAGCGCGTATGACGCGGGACCAACGTACCGTCCGGCGCCGGGGTGCCAGGCCTCCGACTCTTCTGTCAGCGAGGATGCGAGTGCGAACGCTGCCGCGGTATGTCCCGACGGGAACGACACGAACGGTCCGTTGCCGCGGTGAAATCCTCGAGCCCACTCGAAGCTCTCGCTCGTCTGCACGCCCGGAAGTGCTCGGCCCGCAATCCCCTTGCCCAGCGCCGTCAGCGATGCCGCGAGGAGAACTGACTCTGTGATGTGCTCGCCTGCGGCCGCCAGCCCGGGGGCACGAGCTAGTTTGCCCAGCGCGAAGAAACCGACGCCGACGTAGAAAGGGCCGGGCCCGCCAGCGAACGCGAGCGCCTGGGTCGTGCTATGCAGAGCCTCATTCCCCTGCCATCGCTGCTCCTGCAGCTCGTTCGCGACGGGCTTGTCCAGCGGCGAGACGGCGATGGTCGCGAGTACGGAAAGACCCGCACCGATGAGCTCGCGCCGCGTGATCCAGGGCGGTGTCGAATCTGACGGCTGTACCTGCGTGTTCGATAGCGCACTATCGCTGGACACAGGCGCATTGTGCGCCATGAGATTCTGTGCGCCGCCCCTCGTCGCGCACAGCGCGACAAGGCATAGCGCGATTGAAGCGTTTGCCGCCGTGATCTTCATCTCTTGGGGTTCGCGTACGGGAGGCCGCCCGGGCACCAGCGAGGCACCGGAAATAGTACGACCGCGCGGGTCGTACGCGAGCATCATATGGTCATCTTGGCGCATTCTTAGCCCGCGGCCGCCGTGGCGGTGCCGCACGTGCTAGGCGAGCAGTTCACGCACGAGCGGGATGACCTTGCTGCCGTAGAGCTCGATGCTGCGCATGAGCCTCTCATGCGGCAACGGACCGGCGCTGTACTTCATGTCGAAGCGGGCCAGGCCGAGCGTGCGAGCAGTGCGGGCGATCTTGCGCGCTACGGTTTCGGGCGAGCCGACGTACAGCGATCCTCGCGTCGCCTCCTGCTCGAACTCCGCGCGGCCCATCGGCGGCCATCCGCGTTCAGCGCCAATCCTGTCGCGCATCTTTTTCATGTCCGGGTAGAGCTCTTCCTTCGCCTGCTCGTCGGTGTCGGCAATGTAGCCCGGCGAGTGCACTCCAATTGGAAGGGCAGGCATCCCCAGTTCCTGAAGCGACTGCTTGTAGAGCTGCACATAGGGCGCGAAGCGATCCGGATTGCCGCCGATAATCGCAAGCATCAACGGCATACCGTGTCGCGCCGCCCGTACGACAGACTCAGGACTGCCGCCCACTCCTATCCACGTCTTCAGTCGCCCGGTCTCGATCGTGGGATACACGCGCTGATCAGTCAGCCCCGAACGCGTGTTGCCGCTCCATGTCACCGATTCCCTCGAAATCAGTGCTGCGAAGAGATCCAGCTTCTCCTCGAACAGCTCTTCGTAGTCACTCAATTCGAAGCCGAACAGTGGAAACGATTCCGTGAACGAGCCACGCCCGAGGATCACCTCCGCACGTCCGTGCGACACGGCGTCCAGCGTCGCGAAGCGCTGGAACACGCGCACGGGATCGTCGGAGCTGAGCACGGTAACCGCGGAGCCCAACCGGATTCGCTTTGTACGGCTGGCGATGGCGGAAAGGACGACCTCGGGTGCGGATACGGCAAAATCCGACCGGTGATGCTCGCCGACACCGATGAAGTCGACGCCGAGCCGGTCGGCCAGGACCGCTTCCTCGACAACATTGCGTATTACCTGCGCCTGTGCGAGCGGCAGTCCGTCGGATCCTAAGGTCACGTCTCCGAAAGTGTCGAGGCCGAGCTCGAGATTTGCCATTGTTGTGGGTTGATCAGAATTCACATTCGCGTGGATTAAACGGTTGCGGGAACGCGGGCGGTAGCTTGAGCAATCGATCGCGCTGCTGCATATCTAGGCCGTTCCGCATGGCTGAAGATATTCTCCCTCCGACCAATCCACTCGTGAACTCGCGCAGACACTTTCTGATCACGGCACCACTCGGCATTATCGGAACGCTCGCAGCGTGTCGTGGGGAGACTGAGAAGCCTGGCGAGCCAACCTCGAACGCGAAGACTTCACCACCACCCAACACGCCAGGTGCGCCGCCGGCGTTCAACACGGCTCCTCCTGTCGGACCCGAAGTGGGGCCCGCAACATTCGCGGAAGCGG
>JALYTX010000057.1 GCA_030854055.1 Gemmatimonadota bacterium
CGGGCCGTGCGCATGCCGACAGCGTGCGAAAGCTCGCGGCTGCCAACCCAGCCACAAACGCGTCAGGCCGAAAGGCGCATGCCGACTCATTGTTCAACGGTGTCGCCTCCACCATGTCGTTCCGGATCGTGGGGCAGACGGTTGACGTGCAGGCTCTCACGCAATTCATGAAAAATCTCGAGGCGTCGCCGTTCATCAAGAACGTGCAGCTCACGCGCTCCGATCTCGTGACGGCCGATACTAAGGAAGTGACAGAGTTCCAGCTCGAAGCCCAGACGGAAGTCCCGCCGGCGAACCTGTTGCGGACCGTCCCACTCTCCATAGCGGTGCATTAGGATGGCGATCGGCGCAAACATGACGCAGCGCGAGCAGGCGCTCGTGGGAGTCGGAGTCGTCGCGATTCTGCTCGCATTCGCTTTCTGGTGGTTCCGGTTCTCACCGCAAGCCGATAGGATCGTCGCCTTGAGCGCCCACGTCGATACCGTCGAGACGAACAATCGGCGAGCAAGAGTCGCGATCGCACGCGGCACCGTCAACCAGCTTGAGACGGAGGCGGCAGGCTACCAGAAGAACCTCGACATGATGCGCGAGCTCGTGCCGACTTCCAACGAAGTTCCGTCGCTCCTAGCGAACGTCTCGACTGCCGCTCGCAGAGTCGGGCTTGACCTCGCTACCGTTGAGCCCGTGCCAGTGATTCAGGGCGAGCAGTTCGACACCTACCGCTATAAGGTGTCGGTCCTGGGCGGATATCACGAGGTCGCTCAATTCCTGTCCAACGTTGGCTCGTTGGATCGCATCATGGCCCCGGTGGGTTTGGATCTCAAGGTCCACGTCGGAGACAAGGACAAGTCGCATCAGAAGGCGGGCGCGTCGCTTCTGGACGCGAGCTTTCAGTTGCAGACGTACGTCGCCCGCACCACACCGCTGATGCTGAGCAAGGAGACAAAATGACAGCGCACAAGCGCATCGGCGTGACAAATCATCCGCTCGCACTCACGGCAACGGTGATGCTTGCGCTCGCGCTGCTTCTCATAGTGAAAGGCGACGCAGGCGCACAGTCATCGCGCCGGCAGACGCCTCCGGCTGGAGTGACAGATAGCGGCCACTCCCTGTCATTCAACCGCGAAGTATTTCAGTACTCGCCCGACGGCCGGCGCGATCCGTTTCTATCGCTCGTCAGGAGCAGCGAGATCCGCCCAACGCTGTCCGACCTTCGCTTGACGACGATCGCGTTCGACGCGGGCGGCCGTAATTCAGTAGCCGTGTTGCGTGATCTTGGAACGAAGGAGCAGTACCGCGTCAAGGTTGGCTCGACGCTCGGCCGGATGCGCGTGGTTCGTATCGATCCGCGGGTCGTGACTTTCGCGCTCGAAGAGTTTGGATACAGTCGCCAGGAATCGCTTGCGATCGGTGATACTACAATTAAGAGGACGCCATGAAGTTGCCCCTGATCACTCTCGCCGCGTTCGCTGTCGCGCCGGGTCATTCCCTCACGCCGATCTCGCCGCAACTTTCTGATGCATGTGTCTCTGCGTGCTCGCACCGCGCGCCGTCAGTGACGGGGCTCAGCGTCGTCGCGGCGTCAGGACACGCTGATGTCGTCATCGGCATACAGGCGCCGACCGACGTTCAGGATTTCACTCTGGATACGCCCTACCGGGTGGTCGTCGATCTGAAGGGCGCCTCCCTCGCGGGCTCGCCGTCAGCGTACGACAGGATAGCGAGAGGCGGCATCACCGACGTTCGCGTATCGCAATTCAGCGCTAGCGTCGTGCGAATAGTACTGCAGCTCGACGGCGCGCATCCCTACGCAGTCAAGCGGAGCGCCAACGAAGTGCGCATTGCCGTGAGCGGAGGTGCCACCGGGTTCGCCTCCTGGAACGGGTTGAGCGCACGCGACGGCGTCGACGCGCGCGACGACGCTGCCGCGAGAGACGAGACCGCACCGGCCCCACGGTCAAACATGACGGCCGTAAGCCAGCCGTCGTATCTCCAGGTCCAGCAGCAGTCGACGCAGCCTCGCATCACCGTAACGTATCAGGACGCCGATATCCGCGACGTCATAGCTGCATTTGCGACGTTCGCGGGCCGCACAATCGTGACCGGCCGCGATGTCGCCGGAACGGTGACCGCCGAGATCAGGAACCAGCCGTGGGATGTCGCTCTGCGGGCTATCCTGCAGGGCCAGGGGCTCGCGGCGACCGAGGACCCGGTATCCGGAATCATCACCGTCGACAGCTACACAAACGTACAGGCTCGGCAGGCGTTCGAGCCGCTGGTAACGCAACTCATCCCGATTAACTACGCCAAGGCCGACTCCCTCGTGCCGGTCGTTACCAAGCTGCTCGCAAAGGATTGCGCGCAGGGCGGCGGCCCCGCAAGCGGGGCTTCTGGTGCTGGCGGCGGTGCGTCGAACGCTACTTCGTTCGGGAACCAGACATGCATCACGCGCGGCGCGGTCGCTTCAAATCCCGGCACCAACACGCTGATCGTAACGGAAACGCCGTCGCGGATCGCCGGCATCATCAATTACGTTCAGAACCTCGATGTCCGGACGCCGCAGGTATCGATCAAGGCAAAGATTATCTTCGTCGATCGCACCAACATCGAGGACCTCGGCCTCTCGTACGATCTGGGCACGCAGAATCAGTTCTTCAGCACCCTCGCGAGCCGCATCGATCCGACCACGCTGAAACCTGTCCTCAACGCGAACGGCATACCGGCAGGGTTGGGCGGTGGCACGCCAATCATCGGCAACCAGATCGCCCTTGGTGGTAATACGCTCTCCGGAATCGCGAACGCCAACAACCGAATCGCATCCCCGGCCCTTCAACTGGTGTACTCGGCTGCTATCGGGCATTTCTCATTGACCAGCTTTCTCGACGCGCTTCAGGAAGTACGCCTAGCCGACCTTCAGGCTGAGCCGAGTATCGTGACAGTGGATAACCGCGAGGCGAACATCCAGGTCGGCCAGGACATTCCTGTGCGGATCCTGGACGCGAGCACGCAGACCACCGGTGGCGCCGGCATCACGCAGCCTCGCGCAACAGTGAGTTTCCACTCGGTAGGTATCATACTTCGCGTGACGCCGCACATCACGAACAACCATCAGGTGATGCTCGATGTGCACGCCGAGAACTCGGACGCACAGCTGGCTGGATCGGACATCGGATATGTATTCAACAAGCAGAGCGCGGACAACCGACTTCTCGTGAGCGATGGCGAGACTGCGGTTATCGGCGGTCTGACGGTGACGCAGGTGACGCAGAGCAAGAGCGGCATACCTGTGCTCGTTGACCTCCCGCTCATCGGAAAGCTGTTCGGCGTCACGCAGAAGTCGGAAGAGAAGCGCGACCTACTCATTCTCATCACGCCGCACGTGCTCGACGACGGCGATCGGGTGAGATCCCCGCGGGGACGGTAAGATGACCAAGCACATGAAGCTCATTGGCGTGACGGCGGCGCTGGTCCTGACAGCCGCCGTGGCCTGCAGCGACCAGTCGCTGAACGGACTTGCCGACACTACGCCGCCAACGATAAAGCTCGCAACGAGCACCAGTACGGTCGACTCCGTTCTCTCGTTCGCGGCGAATGTCACGGACAACCTGGGCATCGCACGCGTGCACATCGACGCCACCGGCGGCGTGACGGCTTCGTTCGACTCCGTCTTTCACGCGGCTTCGACCAGCGCAGCGCTCTCGTTTTCGCTGTCGGTGCCGCGAAGTGTTCCGGCCGGGACCCCAGTTACCCTGATCGGCTATGCGTATGACGGCGCAGGCAACCGATCAGCACCCGACACGCTCAAGATGGGCACAGGCAACCTTGCGCCCGCGACCGTCGTCGTCACCGCACCCGTGACTGGTTCGGCGGTGGTGATAGGCAAGTCGACAGTGGTGGCAATTACGGGCACGAGCAAGGTTCGAGTGCAATTCCTCGGCTACCAGACGTCCGGCGCCTTCACGGCGTCCGACTCGACGGCGTTCAACAGCCCGCTCGCTGATTCGAGCAGCACACAGCTCACCATGAGCGTGCCCGCGTCGATTCCAGCCGGCAGCGTTACCATTACGCCGTTCATACGCGACTCTCTGGGAAACCGCGGCCTTGGATCACCCATCACCCTCAAAGTCCAGGCTGCCACGGGCGTCAAGGCGGCCCCGATCGTCAATTTCGGCTCCGACAAGCGCGTCGAGGTGAACGATACGGTATCGATCAGCGCGATAGACACGACAGGCTCCGGCATTACTGACATCGGCTACGAGATAACGAGCACGATCGGTGGCCCGATTGTGGTGCAGGGTGATTCTACGTCGAATGGGCAGTCGACATCGTTGCCGCGTCGATTCAATCTGAAAATTCCAAGCACGTTGGTGCCGCCGTTCCCGGCGACGCTGTATATAAAGGCTTTCGCCGCAACCGCCAATGGCGCACGCGGCTACGCCAAGCTGGCCAGCGGCATCGACCGAGTGGATACGCTCACAGTCGTCGCGGGCGTGACCCGTCAGGTGCCCAACGGTGGCACGATCGCCGATGCCATCTACCATCCCCGTTACGACAGGCTGTACCTGACCAACATCGATCGCAACGAGTTGGAAGTGTTCAGTCTTGGGGATTCGACCTTCCATGCACCGATTGCCGTGGGCTCGCGTCCGTGGGGAATCGCTGCGTGGCCGCGAAATCCCTCGACGGGCGACTTCGGCGACACACTTCTCGTGGCGAATTCCGGCGGTACGTCGATCGGTTACGTCAACTTGCTCGACCATTCGATACCATTCTCGGGTGAGGGACGCGAGGTGTACCGCTACCCGCTACCGCATATCCGGGTGTATACCGTAAAAACTGTCGCCGCGACGGGTACAAACCCGCCGGTGAACATCCAGCAGCTCACCGCGTACGACTTCAGCGACAGACCGCAGTACATCGCCTCGACCTGTCGGCCAGCGACGCAGTTTCCGTCAGGTTCCTCCTGCGACCAGGTGGTGCTGGTGTATTCGACAACGCCGACACCCGGCCAGTCGACGCCGTTCCCGAATCAGGGCACGGTGCGCTACGAGAATCTCACAACTCAGAGCTCGCACTTCTTCTTTGAGCAGGCGATGGGGCAGACAGCCGGCACCGCCGACTCGCTCCGTATCGATCGATTCGGCGTGAATTGCGATCGCAACGGCCAGAACTGCGCCGCTGGTTCCGACTCTACGCTGGTGCCGTTCCAACAGCCGGTGGGCACCAAGCCACATGTCCCGACGTCGGCTTCCGACACGGTGATCAAGCTGGACACGATCTACTCGTCAACCGTCGTTCAGCTCCCGCTGATAGCGTTCCGTGACAGCACCTTCGTGCGCAGCTCGGGCAACTTCGCTCGCGCGGTGCTTGGTGAGGGCGGCACAGTGCAGGGCAGTCGGGTGATGGGATTCACCGCCGCATTCGGGCTCGATTCCACCGTCACGCTGCCGAATGGAGTGATTACGCGGCTAAGGACGCCGGTGGTCGATCTCGGCGTCTCGTCGCCGGCACGCGTCGCCGACCTTACCGCGAACACCTTTGCTCGCGTCGGAGGCGTCGCCATCAATTTCGATGGTGCGCTCGCCGCGGTGCGCGCGGACTCCATATACCTCTTCAATCAGGACCTGCGGCACCAAGGCACATTCCAGACGGCTACCTCGGGTAATCCCGGCTTTGATTTCCATCCGCTGAACGCAGGCAACGGCATCACCGGTGCGTCGCCGCTCAAGTCGTGCTACTCATTCGCCGCGTCGACTGAGCCGTCGATAGAGGTATATGAGAACAACCACTTCAGACGCATCGCGGTAATCCCCATCAAGAACCCGATCATCGGACCAATCAAGTCGGCGGTGCGCCAGCCCTCGGGTCAGCTGATCCTGGTGGGCGCCACGTCGAAAGGAGTCGTGATCGTTAACGTGGATCCGACTATCTTCGGCGGAGTGAGCTGCCCGCCGTAACAGGCGTCGGCCGCGGTGGCGCATTAGCAATGCAGCGAAGGCCCGGCGATGACCGGGCCTTCGCTGCGTTTGTAACCGACGCCTGCGATTTGGGTCACGCTCGCGGCGATTGGTTTCCCGTGCCGCACGCTCTCGGGTTTATTATTGTGCGCAATGCTTCGCTTCACTACTGCCGGCGAGTCGCACGGGGCGGCCCTGGTCGCCATACTCGAGGGAATGCCAGCAGGTCTGCGGCTTGTCGCGTCCGACGTCGACACGCAGCTTGCGCGTCGTCAGACAGGCTACGGGCGCGGAAAACGAATGCAGATAGAGACGGATAGTGTCGAGATTCTGAGCGGCGTGCGCGCGGGCGAAACCATGGGCTCGCCGATATCCATGCTCGTTCGCAATCGCGATTGGCGGAACTGGGAAGACATTATGGACCCGGCGCCAGATGCGTCGGCAGGTGACGATCAGACCCTGCGAAAGCGCGCTGTAACGCGTCCTCGGCCCGGTCACGCCGATCTTGCCGGTATGCTCAAGTATGCTCGCGACGACGCACGCGACATTCTCGAACGTGCATCGGCGCGAGAGACTACCGCGCGCGTCGCTGCCGGAGCGGTCTGCAGGATCATGTTGGCTGCGCTGGGCGTCTCGATCGGCAGTCATGTCGTGGAGCTTGGCGAAGTCGTGGCGCGTCGGCCCTCCGCGTGGCCTGCAGACCTCAACGCTGCTGCCGACGATTCGGAGCTGAGAACGCTGGATCGTGACGCGGAGAGTCGCATGATCGCTCTGATCGACAATGCGAAGCGGTCAGGCGACACGTTGGGCGGCATCTGCGAGGTGGTGGTCACCGGTCTGCCCGTCGGGCTCGGCTCTCACGTGTCGTGGGAAACCAAGCTCGACGGAAGGCTGGCAGGCGCGCTCATGTCCATCCAGGCGGTGAAAGGAGTGGAGATCGGCATGGGCTTCGCCGCGGCGCGTCTCGCCGGGTCCAGAGTGCACGACGAGATCGACCCATCGGATGCCGCGGTAAGCCGAGGGCGGCTTGCTCGACGGAGCAATAATGCCGGCGGCCTCGAAGGGGGCATGACGACAGGTGAGCCGCTGGTGCTTCGAGTCGCGATGAAACCGATAAGCACGCTCATGAGACCCCTCGCCTCGGTGGAGATGACGACGCGTCAGAGTGCTGCTTCGACAGTCGAGCGGAGCGACGTTACTGCGGTTCCCGCCATGGGCGTAATTGCCGAAGCGATGACTGCGTTCGTCCTGGCCCAGGCGGCGCTGGAAAAGTTTGGGGGCGACTCGATGCAGGAAGTGTTGCGGAACCACGCCGGGTATCTGAGGTATCTGGCGGGCCGGGACCGTCCTCCGCAGGCCGAGTGAGGGAGGGTGACGCAGCGTGATGGAAGTGAGGCACATTGTTCTCGTCGGACTTCCGGGCGTGGGGAAGACCACTGTCGGCCGGGGCGTCGCGAGCCGCTTGAGACGCCGTTTCGTAGACCTGGACTCTCTTATAGAACGATCGTTCGGAAAAAGAACGGTAGAAATATTCGCAGAAGAGGGCGAGGATGCGTTCCGGCTTAGGGAGGCCGAAGTGAGCCGGGGCGTCGCGCAAATGGCTCCGTGTGTGGTCGCTCCTGGCGGGGGCTGGCTGCTCAACCAGTCGGCGTCGGGACATTTGCTCCAAAGAAGCCGAATCATATACCTTAGAGTGTCGCCGGACGCCGCGGTGAGGCGGATGGGAAGGGGGATCGAACGAAGGCCGCTGCTGGGCGCCGTTGCCGACCCCTACATAGCGATGCGGGCGTTGTACGAGGCTCGCGGGCCGGTGTATGAGCGGTCGGCCGAAATAACGATCGACACCGCAGGAATTGGAAGATCGGATGTTATCGCGCTGGTGGTGGCAAACGTGCTGGCCGCCGAGCGAGACCTGGGAGGAAGAGAATGACTGAAGGGATAGATGGGTACAACGCACCGCGATCAATGCGGGTTCTAGGACCGCATGAGCGGAGCCGATTCACGGCTGAGGCGTGGGGTTATCTAGTGGGCCTCAGCCGGTCGGGCCTGCTGGATGCCGTCGAGCTGGAGCACGTGATCGAAAGGGTGCTCACCCATTTCGATGGCCGCATCGCGTTACATGATCTTCGGCTGGTACTCGGTGATGGCGGCGCAGATGGAAGCGAGCCGTCGTCGAACATTACGATGCATTGAATCCGGATTCGTCCGGCAACCGATAGAAGGAGAAATGGCTATTCGCAAGACGGCAGCAAAGAACGCTGCGGCAAAGAAGGGTACATCCAAGCCGGCCGCCTTGAAGAAGGCGGCCTCAAAGCGCGTGGGCTCGAAGCGGCCTGTCCGAAAATCATCAGGCTCGGCATTGCGCAAGACGGCGATCTCTGCGGACGATAGTGTCTATGGCGGCGATGAAGTGGGACCTGGCACAAACGGCCAGGCGCTTGTCATTGTCGAGTCACCGGCGAAGGCAAAGACGATCGGAAAATATCTGGGCCGCGGATTCAAGGTTCGCGCGACGGTTGGTCACGTGCGCGATTTGCCTGAGAAGAAGATGGGGATCGACGTGGACAACGGCTTCGAGCCGGAGTATGTGACGATACCTGGCAAGGAAAAAACGCTGGCCGATTTGAAAAGTGCAGCGAGGGATTCGACCGAGATCTTTCTTGCGACCGATCCGGACCGTGAGGGTGAGGC
>JALYTX010000125.1 GCA_030854055.1 Gemmatimonadota bacterium
GCGCTGTTGAGCGCGGCGAAGAAGTTGTCGCTGTAGGGGACAACCGAGCCCAGATACTTGCGAACAAGTTCGGGATGTTCCTTCACCGCCTCGCCAAAGGAGCAGAAGATCACGCCGTGCGCCGCCAGCTCCTCTTTCATCGTAGTCCCGACGGAGACGGAATCGAAGATCGCGTCAACCGCAACGCCCGAGAGAAATTTCTGCTCGTTGAGCGAGATTCCGAGCTTCTCGTATGTGCGGATTAGCTCGGGATCGACATCGTCGAGCGATTGCAGCGGCTTCACGCTCGTCGGCGCCGACCAGTAGCGCGATGCCTGATAGTCGATTGGCGGATACTTGACGTTCGGCCAGTGCGGCTCCTTCATGGTCAGCCAACGACGGTAGGCCTTGAGCCGCCACTCCAGCAGCCACTCTGGCTCGTTCTTCTTGGCAGATATGACTCGGACCACGTCCTCGCTCAGTCCAGGAGCGACCGTATCCGACTCGATGTCGCTGACGAAGCCGTACTGGTATTCCCGGTTGACAAGCGACTCGATCGCGGTGCTCATGAAGCGCTCATGTGGTGCCCATCGTGCGTCTAACTCCTTGGCGTTACTGCACTTTCGCGTAGATTGATCTAAAGGTAAGTGATTTTGTCGGCTTTTTGTAGACACCATGACCCACCGCGCTGACTTCCCCCTCCTGGCCGCCAATCCCGGCCTTCACTATCTCGATTCCGCGGCCTCGGCTCAGAAGCCACGAGTCGTGCTGGATGCTGTGCGCGATTACTACGAGACGAGTTATGCCAATCCGCATAGGGGGGCCTACTCGTTATCGGTCCACGCTACGGAGCGGTATCATCTGGCACGCGCCCGTATTGCGGGCTTCCTGGGCGCAGCGGATACGGACACGCTGATCTTCGCGCGCGGTACGACCGAGGCACTCAACCTCCTCGCGTCTGGTATCACCAGATCGTACGTACGGACGGGTGACGAGATCATCGTTACGGCACTGGAGCACCATTCCAATTTCGTGACCTGGCAGCAGTCGGCCATCCAGGCTGGCGCACGATTCCGGATTTGCGAGCTGACCGCTGAGGGACACATCGATCTGGGCATGCTCGGCGCAATGCTCGGGCCCCGTACACGCGTCGTCGCCTTTGGCCACGTCTCCAACGCGATAGGGACAGTGAATCCGATCGGGGAGATTGTCAGGCTCGTTCGGGAACGCTCCGACGCGACGATCGTTTGTGACGGGGCGCAGGGAGCACCGCACATCCGGGTGAAATTCGACGAGATGGGTGTGGATGCGTATGCCTTCAGCGGGCACAAGATGGGCGGCCCGATGGGGATCGGAGGTCTCGTAGCGCGACGCGAGCTGCTCGAACGAATTCCGCCGTACCAGTTCGGGGGCGACATGATCGAATTCGTACACGACGACACCAGCACGTGGGCACCCGCGCCGAACAAGTTCGAGGCCGGCACTCCGAACTCGGCGGGTGCGGTCGGACTTGCCGCAGCGGTGGGCTATCTCGAGGCTATCGGCATGGATCGGGTCCAGGCGCATGAGCAGCGTCTCGTTGCGCTGGCGCAGAGTTCGCTGCTGGAGCTGGACGGCGTCACGGTTTACGGTCCACCTCCTGCAGAGCGCAGTGGTGTGCTCTCGTTCAACGTCGCCGACGTGCATCCGCATGACCTCGCGACGATCCTCGACAGCACTGGCGTGTGCATTCGCTCGGGACACCACTGCGCACAACCCCTCATGCGGCGGCTTGGGGTAAGCGCGACTGCGCGCGCCTCCTTCTACGTGTACAACGACGAGGGCGACATCGACGCGCTCGTAGCCGGCGTGAAGCAGGCAACCTCACTATTCACTGAAAGCAACGCATGAACACGATCTGCGGACTGGTCGGAAGTCTCAGGAAGGGGTCGTTCAATCGCGGCCTGATGCTCACAGCAATGGACGTGGGCAGAAACTTCGGGCTCGACATTCAGATCTTCGAGCGGCTTGACGAGGTCCCCACCTACAACGCCGATTACGACACCGACCCGCTTCGGCCGGCCTCCGTCAACGCGCTCAAGACGGCGATCGGGGAAGCGGCTGGCCTGATCGTCGCGACGCCGGAGTACAACTACAGCGTTCCCGGTGGTCTCAAGAACGCAATCGACTGGGCATCACGTCCCGCTGGCAAGTCGCCGCTGAATCGCAAGCCGGCGGCGATCATGGGAGCGAGCACGGGCATCAGCGGAACGATCCGCGCGCAGTTGGCATTGCGGCAATCGTTTGTATTCACCGACACGTTCGCGTTGCTTCAGCCTGAGGTGCTGATACCCAGGTGCACGGAGCGGTTTGACGAGAACGGCATTCTCACGGATCAGTCGACGCGGGATCTCATCGCGCGCCAGATGCAGAAGTTCGCAACTTGGATCGGTGCGGTCGAATCAATGAAGCAGGCCGGCGTGACGTAAACGCGTCTTCGTCTCTACTCATCTCTTGGTCCACACCAGAACTACACCGCAGCCGTTCGACCGGTACTGCATGGGCACCTCGCCGAGTCCGGCGTACACTTCGATGCCGGCTATCTGCTGTGTGGACACGAGGTCGTCGAGGCTTTCGTATCCATCGCTGGCTTCCATTCCGTCGATGTACACCGCCGGTACGCAACGTCCGCGCAGCAGCACCACGTTCCCGAATCGTCCGCTCGGCACGACGTTCACGCCTGGCATTGTGCGCATGGCCTGGGTGACGGAATACGAATTCTTGAGTATGTCGTCGGAGCCGAGGAGGTAGTGGCCCATACCGCTTCGAGAACGGCGAAGAAAGTCCTCGACGTCGTTGGATCGGCTGGATCGCTTGCCCATTATGACCACGCGTGAGAGCTGCTGCACGCGCTTTGTGAAGCTGATCTGCACAGAAGCCGCTCGCGTCGAGGATAGATCGACGGGCACTCGTCGCGGGTCGAAGCCAATGGCGCGTGCCTCGACGCTGAACGTACCGGCGGGAAGGCCGGCGAGATTGAAACGGCCGTCCGAGTGGGTCGTAGCTTCGAGCCCGGTTCCCCAGACGACGATGCGGGCGCCGGACATCGGCTTACCGTCGGGTCCGACTACGAGGCCGGAAAGGTTCGCGGCTCCGCGCAGCACTGTCGTCTGCCGCTTCACCTCGGCGCTCGCTCCCGAGTCGGGCGAGAGCGATAGCGCGGTCGAGGAGTCGCCGAGGGCGAAGTCGCGCCGAATCATCGCGCTGACCGGAATGCCAACTTCGATCACACCGGAGTGTTGGCTTCTCGATTCAGCACTTGCGAGAACGGTGTCCGCCCCGGGCAATCCACAGATGCGGTACTCGCCGTTATCGCCGGTCTCGACAGGATACCGCCGCTGCTGGGATTCGACCCCATGGGAGTCGATTACCAGCTCGGTCCACGACACGACCACCTTCGCGCCAGTAATTGGAGCGTCGCTGTCAGCGGCGCGCACGACTCCTGCCATGGCTCCGGTTGAATCGTGCGGGCCGCGGGCCGGGCACAGGGCACGCATCACGGCAACAGGGCCGGGAATCACGAGTGCGAGGCTGTTGTCGATTCCTGCGTGAATTTCGGTGGCGCGAACCAGCGGCTCGATTCCGAGTGCATCAAGCGCGGGGTGAAAGAATCCGGCGGCGTAGTGGCCGGGCCGCACGGAATCAATCCTGAAGCGTCCGAGCGAATCGGTCCGCGCAGTGTAGGCCCGGGCCCTGTCGACCAGATCGACAAGTTGCACGTCGGCGCCCGCTAGTGGCGCGTTGGCGACGCTGTCATAAACGGTACCAGTGACCACCGCGGTCGCACCGGTGTCGCTGGCCTGTCGGCCGCCAACAGCCTGGCCGGTGACCGACCTGTATGCCTCGGCACGCACTGGACGCGGCATCGTCATCGTTGTCGCGACGAGGGCCGCGAGAAGCCATGCACACGACGCCCAGCGCGCGGGCCTGGGTGCGCAGTACGAACCAAAATGGAATCGCGGCTTCAGCATCCGGGTGCCATCGTCGTGGCGCGAGTAAGGCGCGAGTGGGGCGCGTGACAGAGTCATCTCCGAAACTGCGGGAGAAGATACACGGGATTCGGGGGGTTGCCGGCGCTGGCGGGCTGGGCGTGCCCAACGTCACGTATATTACGAATCTGATGGCTGCTGACGCGACCCTGACCGCACTGTACCAGGACGTCATTCTGGACCACTACCGCCGTCCGCGGAACAAGGGGACTCTTGAGCACGCTACCGTGTCGGTGCCCATGCGGAATCCGCTCTGCGGCGACGAGATCACGCTCGAGCTGCAGATGGACGGGGACCAGGTGGCCAACGTTCGTTTCACGGGTCGCGGCTGCTCCATCTCGCAGGCATCCACGAGCATGATGACCGAGATGGTAATGGGAAGGCGTACGTCCGAGATAGCGGCGATCGGCGCGCGGTTCCGCGCGATGGTCATGGGCGACGCCGACGCCGCAAACGACGCCGCGATCGGCAAGGCGCGTGCGCTTGCCGGCGTTGCGCGCTTTCCAGCGCGGGTCAAGTGCGCGCTGCTCGGCTGGAACGCGATGGAACGCGCGATCGCGGAGTCCGCGGCGAAGGTACAGTCTGCAGGCGCGGGCGGAGGCAACTGATGTACGCCCTCGCGATCATCCGGTATCGCCGTCCGCTGGAAGCGGTGCTCGGAGTCGTCGATGAACATCGCAGCTACCTGCGGTCGTTGTACGAAGCGGGAACGCTGCTGGCATCCGGACCGCTTGATCCCCGGAACGGCGGTGCGCTGCTCCTGAGGGTGCCAGACGGGGCGGTTTGGGCGACGTTGGATGCGGTTCGCGACAACGACCCGTATGTTAGAACCGGGATGGCGCAATACGAGCTTCTTCCGTGGACGCCGTCGACGGGATTGGAGAAGCTCGAACAACTCTAGGCGGTGGCGATGCGACACGCTGCGATACTACTCGGCGTAAGTTGTCTCTTCCTCCAGCAGTCTGCGTTGGCGCAGCAACCACGCGCAGACTCATTGCGCGCCATCGCAACTGCGCAAGCGGCACAGGCGCACTTTGAGCGGGTACGACGTAACACTGCGCCACTGAGCGCCGACGAGCAGCCACCGTGCGACGTGAAGGTCGGCCGCATGTGTTACTGGAGCGACGAAGGCAACCAGATACCGCCGCGAGAGCCCAGCGCCGTGGTAAAGACCCGGCTCGCACTGATCGCGACCCTCGACACGCTCAGCCAGCGCTCGCCGCACGACGACTGGATACTGGGCCAGCGAGTGCGATACATGGTGCAGGCGGACGAGGATTCAGGTGCGGTGGCCGTTACGCGGGCGTGTGCATCGGCGCGATGGTCATGTCGCGTGCTGCTCGGTTATGCCCTTCACGAATCGGAGAGATTCGGCGACGCGGCAGCACAGTTCGACACTGCGTTTGCAGAGATGCCGCTCGCCGAACGCTGCAGGTGGAACGACATCTCCGTATTGCTTGGCGACGCAGAGCGAGAGAAATATTCGGCAATTCCCTGCGGCCAGCGCGACTCGGTCGAGCGACGATTCTGGGAGCTCGCGCAACCTTCGTTCGCCGTCGCCGGAAACGACCGGCGCACGGAACACTTCGCACGAGTGCTGATCGCCGATCTCTCGGAGAATGCCGTCAACGTGTACGGCCTGACGTGGGGTCCGGACATGCGCGAGGTCCTCATCAGGTACGGCGAGCCGCGCTGGTACACCACGCCATGGCGACAGGCGATGGATGGCTTCCCCGCAACCATGGGTCACGACAGGACTCCAAGCTTTCACTTCGCGGCCGAGATGTCGAGCGGCGCCGCGCACTGGGACGTTTACGACAGGTTGGCGCGCGAAAGGTATGCGCCGGCGTACATCGACACGGTCACGGCGCTGGATGTGCAGTTCGCGATGATGAAGCGCGGCGACTCGGCGCTCGTTCTCGCGGTGTACGGCGGCGGCGAGGGACATGCGGTGCTGGATGTTGTAGGCGCTGGTTTCGATTCAACCGCGGGAAGCTCCAAGCGGGTTCGTCGGGCGCGGTCGCCATGGAGGGGAGAGATGGTCGCAATGGAGCTGTTCGATCCACGAACGCGGGTGGATGCGCGTGCGCGCGAATGGCTGCAGCCGCCCGTGCCGGCGCGGGGCGCGCCGGACCTCTCGACGCTCCTCCTGTTCGACGCCGACCCGGATGTAACGGTGGAATCGCTCGACGACGCCCTGGCGCACGCACTCACAGCGAACGAGCTCGACGGCAAGCGGCGCGTGGGCCTCTACTGGGAGACGTATCGCGATCGGACGCCGGCGAGCCATCCGGATAGCACTCCCGGAGTTCCGGACGATACGTCGCGTGCGGCCTTGCGTTCGGATTCAGGTCGCGCCGTAGCCGACTCGCAGTCCCAATCCGCTGACTCGGCCGCAACGGTATCCGTTACCGTCGTTCGCACCGACGGCGGTGTGTTGCGCTGGCTTCAGAGCGCGCTGCACATAACGCCACAGACTTCGCCGATTGCCGTGCACTGGCACGATTCCGGTGCCGGTGGGCCCATTGCGGCGCATTCGCTGGTCGTGGATCTGACCCAGCTTCCGGCGGGGGAATACCGCGTGACAGTAGATGCCGGTCCGGATGCTGCCCACCGCACCGAGATCGCGCGTGACATAAGGCTGCGCTAGGCCACACCGCGTTCCACCGTGAGCGTCCCATCTGCCATGCGCAGTGTGTGCGTCGCGAAACTATCATCGCTCTCCTGGTGTGTGACGTGGAGCACGGTGAAGCCACGCTCGGCCTGCAGCACCGCGAGCGCGGAAAGCGCGGCGGCGCGGCGCGTTCCGTCGAGCGCGGAGAACGGCTCGTCGAGCAGCAGGAGCGGCGCGGCCGGCGCGAGTGCGCGGCACACCGCAACCAACTGACGCTCACCGCCGCTGAGCGACGCGACAGAACGGTGGAGCAGATGGGCAACGGCGAATCGCGCGATAATATCGGACGCGTCGCTTCCGGATCGGAGGCCGTACTGAATATTGTCGCGCACGTCGAGGTGCGGAAACAAAAAGCCGTGCTGTGGAACGAAACCAACGCTGCGCTCTTCCGGCGGTTTTCGGGTGACGACACAGCCGTGGACGGTGACCTCACCGGAGTCCGGGGCCAGCGCGCCGGCGATCACTTCGAGAAGCGTCGTCTTGCCGGACGCGGTTGGGCCGGTAAGCGCTGCGTGCGAGCCGATGGGAATGGAAAACGAGATGTCGCGCAACGCGAAGCTCCCCACCCGGACGCTGATGTTGCGGCATTCCATTACGACATCGCCTCCCCGCTTCGCTCATAGCGCAGCGCGCGGAGCGCGATCAGCGGAACGAGCGACACCAGGACGAGCGTCGCTGCGATCGGGAGCGCGTCGCGGAGCCCTCCGGTCGTGAAGCGCTCGTAGCTCAGCACGCTCACGACCTTGGGGTTGTACGCGAGCACGACGACGGCGCCGAACTCGCTGACTGAACGGGCCCAGGTGACTATCGCAGCGGATGCGAGGCCGCGTCGTGCGAGCGGAAGCGTCACCCGCCGGAACGCGGTCCATGCAGTGTCGCCGAGCGTGCGGCCGACGAACTCGTAACGCCGGTCCACGCGACTGAACGCCTCGCGCGCGCCGCTGACGAAGAGCGGCGCAGACACGAAGAGCATGGCCGCGACTATGCCGGCCGGGCTTCCTACCACGCGCACACCCATATCGATGAGCGCTGAACCGAACGCGGTGTTGCGGCTGACGAGGAGCAGTATGGCAATGCCTGCGACGGGGTGCGGGATCAGCAGTGGCAAATCAATGACCGCTGCGAAGACGGTGCGAGCGCGGAAGTTTCTGCGCGAGAGAGCGTAGGCGATGGGAGTACCGCATAGCGCTGCAATAGTTGTTGCCGTCGTTGCGGCGATGAATGTGATCTCGAGCGCGCGGAGCGTTTCCCGATCGTGCAGCGCGCTGGGCACACCGGCGGCGCCGAGTACCACGAGCAGGAGTATTGGTACGGCAAGGAAGAGAAGAAGCGCGGCGCCCAGGACAGCCGCGGTCCAATTCGCGAGGTGGGCGACGGCGTGACGGCGACGCACGGTGGGCGTTATTGGCCTGTCACGGCTTTCGCGGCGCCGGAATCTGCGTCTGGGTCTGCGGCACGGATGACTGGGGGGCTGTCGTCTGCGGGATCGGCGAGCCAGGCTGCATGGGGGCGACCGGCGCGAGCGCGGAGGGCGGCGTGCTCGTTGGAAACGCAGTCGTTGGCGTAATCGGCGCGGCGGGCTGAGCGGGTAGCAGCTGTCCGGGGGCCGCGGGCGGGGTGAGCGCAGGCAGCGGTGGGTTGGGGCTGGCGAGCACTGGTGACTCGAGCACGATCTCTCCACCCAGGTAGCCGGTGTAAGCAACGGCGCAGAACGAGGCGAGCGCGCCGAGGCTCACGAGCACACGAAACCCCTTGGCAGGCGACATAGCGGCCGGAGCGCGGACGAGCGTGACGAGACTGATGAGGGCAAGCAAGCCCGTGACGGCGACGACCCAGAGAGTCACATCGGCCGCGGCGGAGTGAACGTGAATGGCACCGGGCGCGATGTACCATGCCTTCCGAACGGCAGCGGACGCTCGCTCGCCCGTGACGGACGCGGGATAGATCGTCGCTCCCGCGAGCGTGAGCGTCGCCAGACCATACACCCAGATAGCCCTGCGCTCGTGTACAGCCGCGAGGAGGATCGCCAATGCTCCCACGACCGTGAGAACTATTGGGAAGTGATTAACCAGAGCGTGAAGGGATGGCCAACTCATTCTACGTGTCCGCGAGACAGGGTAGTCGGGGGCGTCAGGTGGAACGGCAATGTTCCATGCCGAACACAAACTTGCAGCGACGCATCACTGCTTCGCAAACCCCGAGCCCGCGGGGGTGTCAAACCGTCACTCGAGCAACGTCCGTATATTTGGCGTCAATGACCCAAAACGCAATCGAAGCCATCGGCATCAGCAAACGCTATGCGGGACACATCGCGGTGCGCGATCTGTCACTGACAGTGCCTGAGGGGGCTGTCTACGGCCTACTCGGGACCAACGGGGCCGGTAAGACTACCACCATCCGGATGATTCTCAACATCATCGAGCCTGATACGGGAACTATCAACGTTCTCGGCGTTCCGGCCACGTCAGCCGGAATAAGCGACCGGATCGGTTACCTGCCGGAGGAGCGCGGACTTTACCGAAAGATGAAGGTGCGCGACGTTCTACGTTTTCTCGCCGCACTGAAGGGGGTGAACGCGCATGACGCTGATCAGCGGATCGATCGCTGGCTGGACAGGCTTTCGCTGCGCACGGACGAGCGCGATTGGGGCAACGCGAAGATCGAGGAGCTGTCGCGCGGCATGCAGCAGAAGGCGCAGTTCATAGGCGCGCTCGTTCACGATCCTGACCTGATGATACTGGATGAGCCGTTCAGCGGACTGGACCCCGTCAACGCTCAGGCGCTCAAGGATTCTGTGATGGATCTCAAGCGGCGCGGCAAGACCGTGGTCTTCAGCACACACATTATCGAGAACGCCGAATCTATGTGCGATTCGGTATGCATCATAGCCCGGGGTGACAAGGTGCTTGACGGAACTCTCGCGGAAGTGAAGACACAGTACGGCGGTCCGCCGGTCGAGCGTACAGTAATGGTGCAGCCATCACTGTACGACATCTTCCTCGAGCGCGTCGGCGCAACAGGCGTGGAGCCGGGAATGCACGGACATGGTTGATCCGACCTCCAAGCTCTGGGCCATCGTTCGGCGCGAGTACATAGAGCGCGTTCGCACTCGGTGGTTCATGGTCGCGACACTGTTCGCACCGCTGCTGTTCGCGGGAATCACCTTTCTCCCGCTACTCCTCATCAACAACGACGCGAAGTCGGTCGCGCCGCGCGTGATCGTCCTCGATGCCACCCAGCAGGGGTTGGGCCAACTTGTGGCCCGGTCCATGAGCGTGCTCCAGAGCACCGCCGATGATCCGTCCAGCGCCGACGTCCGGATAGTCAGCCCCGACTCGGTGAAGCAGGCTCGCACCGACGCCACCAGCGAAGTCGCGCGCAGGCTGGCGAATGGTTACATATTGCTCGACTCGGCGACGCTGCGCGGTGACACTGTGGCATATGCCGGACGGCGGTCGGATTCCAGAGGCGACCGTGTAACAATCGCAAACGCGGTTCGCTCGGGGCTCATGGCTCTGCATCTCCGCCAGGACGCTGTCACGGGGCCGGCGATCGACAGCGTCGTCAGCACGCGCCTACCGACGGTCCGTGCGCAGGCCATCAACGATAACGGCCTGGACGTGGCGACGCCTGCAAAGGCGATATTCGCGACGATCATAGCGTTCTTTCTCTACATGTTGATCGTGCTCTACGGCCAGAACATGCTGAGCGGAGTGATCGAGGAAAAGATGTCGCGCGTTTCCGAGATCGTGATCTCGAGTGTCAAGCCGGAAACACTGCTTGCCGGCAAGGTGATCGGGGTTACTGCTGTCGGGCTCACGCAGACGCTCGTCTGGATCCTCGGCGCAGTCGCGATGCTTTCGGCGCGCGCGATTCTTTTTGGTGCGCCTGCTGTGGCAAAGGCGCAGGCAGGCGGAGGAGGCGGCTTCGCGACCAACGATGTAATCGCCGCCGTCGTTGCTACTCCGTGGAGCTGGGTAATTCTCGTCATGGTGTTCTTCGTGCTCGGACTCCTGTTTTACGGCGCGCTGTATGCAGCTGTCGGATCGACGGTTGGAACCGAACAGGACGCGCGGCAGGCTGCGTTCCCGGTGATCCTGTTGCTGGTACTCACGGCAGTCCTGATCTCGCCGACCATCCAGAACCCGACGAGCACTCTTGCCGTCACGATGTCGCTGCTACCGTTCTCTTCGCCGATAATACTTCCGATGCGAATGGCGATTGCCAACGTGCCGCCGACGCAGATAGCCGCGAGCCTCGCAATACTGTTGGCGAGCTGCTTCGGCGCGATCTGGTTGGCGGGCAGGATCTATCGCGTCGGCCTGCTCATGTACGGGAAGCGGCCGACACTGGCAGAGCTGCGGCGCTGGATTTTCGTGTCGTAGCGAAGCCGCGATGCGAAGTCGCAATGCGAAGTCGCAATGCGAACCCGAAGTGCGAACCCGAAATGCGAAGCCGGCGGATGACGGTCGACCGGCATGACTGTCGCTAGTCTGGGCGAAGAATCAAAACAAGAGGGCCGGCTCATCGCCGGCCCTCTTGTTTGCTGCGCGCAGAATTCTGCGGTCGACTGCTAGGCGCAGTGTTGATCGAAAGCCTGCGTGAGATCTTCCGCGATTGCGTCGGATGTACGTCCTTCGATCTGGTGACGCTCGAGCATGAACACAACCTTGCCATCCTTCAACAGTCCGATCTGCGGCGACGAGGGTGGATAGCCCAGGAAGTAGCTGCGCGCCCGCTGCACGGCGTCCACGTCCTGGCCAGCGAATACGGTCGTGAGCGTGTCCGGCTTCTTCTCGTTGCCGATTGCCTTGGCGACGGCTGGACGGGCATTGCGCGCGGCGCAACCGCACACCGAATTGACGACCACGAGTGTCGTCCCCTTCGAATCCTTCAGCTTCGCGTCCACCTCGGCGGCGGTACGCATCTCTTCAACACCGAGCCGCGTGAGCTCGGCGCGCATCGGGGTAACCATTCTTTCGTCGTACATCTTTGTGTCCCTCTGTGGTGATTACGAAAGATAAGCTAGTGGCCCGCCCTACGTTCGTCGGCCGGTGCAGAAGTCGCAGCACCGTGGTGGCCCTTTCTGCGCTCCGCACGAATTTCGCGCCGGCGCACGAATTGGGCGACACCGCCCAGTATCAGCGCGAAGACGCACACCATCCCGAAACGGGTTAGAAATGTGGTTCCGGCCATCGCGGGCCAGTCACCCATAACCGCGCGGCCGGTGCCCCACCGCTCGCGACCCGCGGCGATCAACGCGAGACTCAGCAGGGACTCGACAACGGATTCCAGCAATGCGAAGGCCGGAGCGCGCCACACCCACTGATGCAGCGGATAGGCGGATAGGTGAATAGTCGCAAGCGCGAGCAGAATGACCGGCACGGCGATGAATGTGCCTACGAACGAATGCCAGTCGAGATGCTCACCGTGCGCGTTGGAGACCACGTGCAGCACGCGGACGATCACTCCGGCGATGATTGCCATCTCCACCAGAGATGCGGCGATCCGGTGCCAGACGCTCCGTGGAGCGTGTTGATATTCGGTTCGGGCTTCTACCTGATCCAATGTCCCAGTCGTGACCAGCGGATGTCTGTAATCCACGGCAGCGGCCGGTCGGAGTCATCCGCGTTGTACGAGAAGTACACGAACATCGGCCGTCCGCGCACATTTTCCCGTGGGACGAATCCCCAGTACCGGCTGTCCTTGGAATCGTACCGGTTGTCGCCCATCATGAAGAAATGACCGGCCGGCACTACGATAGGACCCCAGCTGTCGTGAGAAGGTTGCGCGGGCGCCGCGCCGAAGCGCGAGGACAGCAGCGCATACTTGCTCTGCCAGGCGAAGAGCGGATCGGGAAGATCCGGCTGCGCGGCAGTCTGATGAACCGGATCTATCGCAGACGCGGGACGATCGGACTCGACGCCGTTCACAAAGAGCACCGCGTGACGCATGTAGAGCGTGTCGCCACCAGTTCCGATAAGTCGCTTGACAAGGGTCGGCGTGGGATCGTTTCCGATCGCCGCTTCGTCGGCCTGATACGGTGACACGAACACCACGACGTCGCCCTTCTTCGGATCGCTGTAGCCGGGAAGCGACGAGGCGGTGAACGGAACGTGAGGGCCATACACCATCTTGTTGACGAACAACCAATCGCCAACAAGCAGCGTCGGAATCATACTACCAGACGGGATACGATACGCCTCGGCAATAAATGCACGGAAGCCCAGAAAGAGCACGACGACAATCGCGAACCCTTTCACGTTCTCCCATATCACCCGGCCAGGCGACTGTTGTGCGAAGGGGCGCGCTTTACCAG
>JALYTX010000002.1 GCA_030854055.1 Gemmatimonadota bacterium
CCAAGCCGGGCTCGATCACGCCGCACACGAAGTTTCAGGCGGAGGTGTACGTGCTGACGAAGGAAGAGGGCGGCAGGCACACGCCGTTCTTCAAGGGCTATCGTCCGCAGTTCTACTTCCGTACGACGGACGTGACGGGATCGGTAGAGCTGCCCGAGGGGATGGAGATGGTGATGCCGGGGGACAACGTGCAGATGACGATCGAGCTTATAACGCCGATCGCGATGGACGAGGGCCTCCGGTTCGCGATCCGTGAGGGCGGCCGCACCGTCGGTGCTGGCGTCGTCGCGAAGATACTTCAGTAGTGAAAGTCGGGGCGGGCCGCTGAGCCCGCCCCTGTTGGTTAGATCTCAAATACTCGAGTTAAAACATGCCACGCGATAAGATCATCCTAGCGTGCAACGATTGTAAGAACAGGAACTACTTCACCACTAAGAACCGTCGCCTTCATCCCGAGCGCGTGGAGTGGAAGAAGTACTGCCCGCGTTGCGATTGCCATAAGGTTCATAAGGAAACGAAGTAGATGGCCCGGGAAGCGGTCACTACGGCCGAGGTACATGTCAACCCGATCGTGCGCTCGACTCGGGACCTGATCACGTTCTACAATGAAGTGATCGTGGAGATGCGCAAGGTCGTCTGGCCGGACCGTGCGCAGCTCAAGGACATGACGATCAAGATCATCATTTTCGTGCTCTTCATCGGTGCGGTAATCGGCGTTATCGACGTTGTATTCCAGGCAATACTGGTGCGTGGAATTCCATCGCTGTTCGCGGGGCGCTGAGCCGTGGATTACAGATGGTACGCGGTGCAGACGACGTCAGGTCACGAGAACAAGGTTCGCACGCTCATCGATCGCAAGATCGAGAGTGATCCGCTCGCGCCCGCGCAGCGCCTGATCCGTCAGGCTCTCGTTCCGACGCAGGAAGTGGTGGAGATCAAGAACGGAAAGAAGGTGAACGTCGCACGCAAGATTTTTCCTGGTTACGTGCTCGTGGAGATGGTCCTGAATCAGGATACGCTTCATACGATCAACGGGATCCAGGGCGTGATAAAGTTCGTGGGTCACAAGGATCGGGAGCCGCACGCTCTTCGTCCTGACGAAGTGAACCGCCTGCTGGGCCTGGCGGAGGAAGAGGAGACGGTAGCCGCGAAGGAGGAGATTCCGTTCCTCATTGGACAGGCGGTCGCGATAACCACCGGACCGTTCACCGATTTCAACGGCACCGTCGAGGAAGTACTCGGCGACAAGGGAAAAGTCCGGGTCTCGGTTTCGTTGTTTGGACGGCCGACGACGGTCGAGTTGGATTATCTGGATTTGAAGGGGTATTGACGCCGTAGTACGCGGGAATGCAGGACAGTCGGATACCACTACGACTTTAAACACACCGTGGGGGTTCGAAGCTCGCAGAATAGCGCGAGTGAAAACGTTTAAGGAGTATCATGGCAAAAAAGGTCATCGGATTCGTCAAGCTGCAGATTCCTGCAGGAAAAGCGAACCCGGCGCCCCCCGTCGGTACGGCTCTCGGACCGCAGGGAATCAACATCATGGCCTTCTGCAAAGAGTTCAACGCTCGAACGCAGGGCCAGGACGCGATTCTTCCGGCCGAGATCACGATCTACGCGGACAAGTCCTTCACCTTCATTCTGAAGACGCCGCCCGCGGCGTTCCTCTTGAAGAGGGAAGCTGGTATTGAGAAGGGCTCCGGTGCGCCGAATCGCAACAAGGTGGGATCTGTAACGAAAGCTCAGGTGCGCAAGATCGCGGAGCTCAAGATGCCCGATCTGAACACTGAATCCATCGAGTCCGCAATGGCAATGATCGCCGGCGCTGCACGCTCGATGGGTCTCGAGGTGCGCGACTGATGCGCAAACATGGAAAGAAGTTCGCGACCTCCGCCAAACGCGTGCAGGAAGGTCTGGCGTATGAGGCCGCAAAGGCGCTCGAGCTCGTGAAGACGGGTGCGTTCGCAAAGTTCGACGAGACCATCGAGGTCGCAGTCCGTCTCGGGGTCGATCCACGTCATGCCGATCAGATTGTACGCGGCACCGTGGTCCTTCCAGCGGGAACGGGCAAGACGGTTCGCGTGCTGGTCATCGCTGTTGGTGACAAGGCTCGCGAGGCAGAGGCAGCCGGAGCCGATTTCGTCGGCACCGAGTATCTCGCCAAGATCAAGGACAACTGGCTCGACTTCGACGTGCTGATCGCCACCCCGGACCAGATGGGGCAGCTTGGCGCGCTCGGACGCATCCTCGGGCCGCGCGGACTGATGCCGAACCCAAAGGCGGGGACGGTGACGTTCGACGTCGGCCGTGCAGTAAAGGAAGTCAAGGCTGGCAAGATCGAGTTCCGCGTCGACAAGGGCGGCAACGTACACGCCGCAATCGGGAAAGTCTCGTTTGCGCTCGAAGCGTTGCAGACCAACTTCGCGGCATTCATGGATCAGATCGTTCGCTCCAAGCCGGCAGCGGCGAAGGGCGTGTATGTGCGGAACGTCGCGGTGTCCAGCACGATGGGGCCCGGCGTCACCGTAGACACCACGCCGTATCGCTAGGAGACAGCACATGAAGAGAAACGAGAAGGAGCAGCTGGTCACCGAGCTTACGGACAAGATCAAGGGTGCGTCGGCGGTGTACTACACCGACTTCACCGGTCTGAACGTGAAGCGGATGACCGAGCTTCGCCGCCGTCTGCGTCGCGCGGGGGTCGAATACGTAGTCATCAAGAACACTCTCGCGTTGCGCGCCGTCAACGACAGCGGCATGGCTGGACAGCGCCTGCGCGGCCCGACGGGAATTGTAGTCGGCAACGATGCCGTCGCGGCGGCAAAGGTCCTCACCGACTTTGCGAAGGAGAACGATCAGAAGCCCGCTGTGAAGGGCGGTCTGCTCGACGGCCGAACGATTCAAGCGGCCCAGGTAGCACAACTCGCATCGCTCCCGTCCAGGGAGCAATTGCTGGCTGAACTCGGAGCCGGCCTCATGTCCCCTATGGCCGCCTTCGCGGGCGCCATGAACGGACTGTTGTACATGTTCGCAGGGGCGCTCGATGCGCTCAAGACTCAGCGCGAAGGCGCCTAACACACCACGGAGAATTATTACAATGGCTAACGCTACCTCACTCAGCAAGGACGAGATCCTCGACGCGATCGGTAACATGACCGTACTCGAGCTTTCAGAGCTCGTCGATGCTTTCAAGACCAAGTTCAACGTTACTATCGCAGCGGCTCCGGTCGGTGCAGCACCAGCCGCGGGGGGCGCCGGTGGCGCAGCCGCACCGGCAGCCGAGGAGCAGACCGAGTTCTCGGTAAATCTCAAGGAAGCCGGCGCCAAGAAGATCCAGGTCATCAAGGTTGTGCGCGAGCTGACCGGACTTGGGCTCAAGGAAGCGAAGGATCTCGTAGATGGTGCGCCGCAGACGGTGAAGGCCGGCGCAACCAAGGAAGAGGCCGCCTCGATGAAGGCGAAGCTGGAAGAGCAGGGTGCGGTTGTAGAGGTGAAGTAACCATCACAACTGAAGGTCCTGTAGTCCCCTAGTGCTCCTCACCCGGACGCGGCGAAAAAAATCGCGGCGTCCGGGCTGGAGCTGTTTGCGCCTGTGCCCAAAGGTGAGTCTATGCTAGAAAAGCTGAAGCAGATATCGTTCGCGAAGTTGGAGACCGGCATGGAAATGCCCCATCTCCTCGACATCCAGGTGCAGGCCTTTCAGTCGCTGCTGCAGCGCGACGCGGCCGTGCACGAGCGCGAGGACCTCGGTCTCGAGCGCGTCTTCAAGGATCTCTTCCCCATCACCGACGTCCACGAGAACTTTTCGCTGGACTTCAAGAGCTACACCGTCGGCGAGCCGAAGTACTCCGTAGCGGAGTGCATCGAGCGAGACATGACTTACAGCGCCCCGCTCAAGGCGACGCTGCAGCTCATAGTTTTCGAGGAGACAGCCGACGGCAAGCGTCCCAAGAACATTATCGAGAAGGAAGTCTATCTCGGTGAGCTGCCGCTCCTGACTTCGCTCGGCACTTTCGTCATCAACGGTGCGGAGCGCGTAATCGTCAGCCAGCTGCACCGCTCTCCGGGTGTCGTCTTCGAGGAGTCAACCCATCCGAACGGACAGCGTCTCATCTCCGCGCGCATCATACCGTTCCGCGGGTCATGGGTCGAGTTCACCGTGGACATCCACGATGTGATCTATGTCCACATCGACAAGAAGAAGAAGTTCCCAGCGACCGCGCTCCTGCGGGCCCTCGGGTATGGCTCGAACTCGGATATCCTCCGCCTGTTCTTCGCGATTCGCGAGCTCGATCTCGTGAAGAAGCGCGAGACCCGCATGGATCTCCGTGAGGTGATCGGTGCGATTATCGCCGAGGACATCAACCTCGCTGGTGAGGCCGTCGATCCCGAAGCGCCAAAGCTCAAGACAAAGAAGGCACGCGCACAACGTGAGCGTGATGAGTCGGAGCTGCTGGTCAAGGAAGGAGACGAGCTCACCGAAGAGGTGTTCAACCGCCTGCGCCGACTCAACATCGAGGCGGTCAAGGTCTTCGCGTCGTACACTCTTGTGGACGTCCGCGATGAAATGGATGCCGCCGAACGCGGCGAGCGACCGTCGCGCCGCACCATCGCAGTCGATGTGGTGGACACCAGGACGGGCGAGGTGATCGTCGAGGCAGGTGAACAGCTCACCGACGCCGTCGTCAAGAGACTGCGCGAAGCGGAGATCGGGAAGGCGTACGTGTTCGTTCCCTCGGGACGCGCCGAGTCCACGCTGATCCGCAATACGCTGCTCAAGGATCCGACGGCCAACATCGTCGACAAGGAAACGAAGAAGGCACGCGCCGTGTCGGCAGACGAGGGCGAGGAGTTCGCGCTAAAGCAGATCTATTCTCTGCTTCGTCCCGGCGATGCGCCCAATCGGGAGACGGCGCGCGACGCGCTCAACCGACTCTTCTTCTCGCCCAAGCGGTACGACCTCGGACGCGTGGGTCGGTACAAGATCAACCAGCGCCTCAACACGAACCGGCCGGCCGGCGAGACGGTACTCACCAAGGAAGATTTTGTCGCCATCATCCGCTACCTCATAGAGCTGCACGAGGGACGGGGCGACGTCGATGACATCGATCACCTCGGCAACCGTCGTATCCGGTCGGTTGGTGAGCTGATCGCGAACCAGTTCAGTGTCGGCCTCTCCCGCATGGCGCGCCTGGTCAAGGAGCGCATGTCGATCAATACCGATCCGGAAAAGATCTCGCTGGACGATCTGGTGAACGCACGTACGGTCTCGGCTGTCATCCAGGCGTTCTTCGGGTCGAGCCAGCTGTCGCAGTTCATGGACCAGACCAATCCGCTCGCCGAGCTGACGCACAAGCGTCGTCTTTCGGCGCTTGGACCGGGTGGTCTTACACGAGAGCGCGCAGGATTCGAAGTGCGCGACGTGCACTACTCGCAGTACGGTCGCATGTGTCCAATCGAGACGCCGGAAGGTCCGAACATTGGACTCATCACGTCGCTCGCGACGTTCGCGCGCGTGAACGATCTCGGGTTTATCGAGACGCCGTACTATGTGGTGAAGAACGCCAAGGTCACGCAGGAGATCGCATGGCTGGACGCCAATCGTGAGGAAGGCGCGATCATCGCGCAGGCAAATGCAGCGCTCAACCCGGATGGCACCTTTGTGGACGAGCTCGTACTCTGTCGTCAGGGCGGCGATGTTCCGCTCTCGGCGCCGGACCGGATCGATTACATGGATGTCGCACCCGAGCAACTTGTCTCGATCGCCGCGGCGCTGATCCCGTTCCTCGAGCACGACGACGCCAACCGCGCGTTGATGGGCTCGAACATGCAACGCCAGGCTGTTCCGCTGCTCAATCCGCGTACGCCGATGTGCGGCACCGGACTCGAGGAGAAAGTCGCGCGCGACTCAGGCGCCGTTGTGATCGCGCTGCGCTCAGGTATCGTTTCGAGCGTGACCGCCGACGAGATAGTCGTTGACGCTGATGATGCAAAGGAAAAGGCGAAGAGCGACCGGCCCCTCGCACGTTTGACTCAGCACGACCGCTACAAGATCAAGAAGTACTGGCGTACCAACCAGGACACCGCGATCAACCAGCGACCGCTGGTACATCGTGGACAGAAGGTAGCCGCTGGCGACGTTCTCGCCGACGGTGCGTCCACGGAGCAGGGCCAGCTCGCGCTCGGCGCGAATGTCACTGTGGCCTTCATGCCCTGGTACGGTCACAACTTCGAAGACGCCATCGTGCTCTCCGAGCGACTGGTGAAGGACGACGTGTATTCGTCGATCCACATCCAGGAGCTGGAGCTTCATGTCCGCGATACCAAGCGCGGCCAGGAAGAGATCACGAAGGAAATCCCGAACGTCGCGGAGGAGGCGCTCACCGATCTCGATGAGCGCGGAATTGTTCGCATCGGCGCGCATGTGAAGCCGGGCGACATCCTCGTCGGCAAGATTACGCCGAAGGGCGAGACAGAGCTTTCCCCCGAAGAGAAGCTGCTGACCGCGATCTTCGGTGAGAAGGCGAAGGACGTAAAGGATTCGTCGCTCAAGGTGCCACCAGGGATGGAAGGCGTCGTGATCGACGTCAAGATCTTCTCGCGCGTCGAGGATCAGGTGGTCGAAAAGGATCGCGGCGAGCGCATCGGAGAGATCCGGCGCGTGGAGGGACTTGAGAAGATTCGCGTCAACGCGGTCCGTGATGGCGAGATGTTGGATTTGCTCGAGGGCCAGACTATCGCGCTCGCGCTCAAGTCCGGGACAGTCGAAGAGGCGATCCCGCAAGGGACGAGGCTCTCCAGCCAGATGCTCGACGAAGTGAACTTCGCTTCGCTCGATCTCAAGACGCTGCGCGTGGAGGACAGGGATGTCAACGAGCGTATGCGCGTCATCATCGACGCCGCGAACGACGAGAAGGCGAAGATCGAGGAGAAGGCAGAGGAGCGGATCGACCGAGTGTTGCAGCCGGACGAGCTGCCACCGGGCGTTATCCAGCTCGTGAAAGTTTACATGGCCGAGAAGCGCAAGATCTCGGTTGGTGACAAGATGGCTGGACGCCACGGCAACAAGGGTATCGTTGCGCGAATCGTTCCCGAGGAGGACATGCCGTTCCTCCCGGACGGCCGGCCCGTAGACATTGTTCTGAACCCGCTCGGCGTTCCGAGCCGCATGAACGTCGGACAGATTCTCGAAACCCACCTTGGATGGGCCGCGAAACTGCTCGGCTTCTACGCGAAGACGCCGGTGTTCCAGGGTGCGAACGAGCGCGAGATCGGCATGCTGCTCAAGCTTGCCGCACTCACCTGGGTACGCGATGCACTGCAGCTGGGTGGCACCAACTTCAGGATGACGGACGAGGAGATACGTTCGCTCCTCACCGACATTCGCCCCAAGACTGCGGATGTGACGCTGCGCACCGAGCTGTTGTCGGATGCGACGCTGAACGATCTCGGAGCCAAGGGACGCAGCGCGGGATCGAAGGCGATCTTCAGTCGCATTCGAGAGTTTGTTGCGGCGGCGACCAAGGACCTGGTTGCGCGTGAGGAACTCGAGCTCGATACATCGCTCAGCTTCCACAAGTCAGCCATGCACGATGACGAGTACACGGAGTCGCATCGTGCGTCGTTCGAGGAACAGATCGGCAACATCGAGAAACAGCGCGCGGCCGGCCGGCCGTCGCTGCTGCGCAGTCAGGAGCTCGGCGCACTCGCGAGCACGCTGGAGTCGAAGGACTTCGACGTCGATGCGGCGGCGACCGAGCTGATCCGTCTGGCAGGCATCACACCTGGCGGCAAGGTAAGACTGCGTGACGGCCGGAGCGGTGAGACGTTCAACTCACCGGTCACGGTCGGCACGATCTACATGCTCAAGCTGTCGCACCTTGTGGATGACAAGATTCACGCGCGCAGCATCGGGCCGTATTCGCTCGTCACGCAGCAGCCGCTCGCCGGCAAGGCACAGTTCGGTGGCCAGCGTTTCGGAGAGATGGAAGTGTGGGCGCTCGAGGCATACGGTGCCGCACACACGCTGCAGGAAATCCTCACCGTCAAGTCCGACGATGTGAATGGCCGCAGCAAGGTGTATGAAGCAATTGTGAAGGGACAGAACCTGCCGGAGCCGGGAACGCCAGAATCGTTCAACGTGCTCGTGCAGGAGCTGAAGGCGCTTGGCATCCATGTTCGAATGGGCGCCAACGAATCCGGGTTCGCCGCCCGGATGAACGCCGAGCGTGACGGCCTCATCGCCGCTGAGAGCAATGGCAGCGGCAACGGGAGCGGGGAGTAAACTATGATTGATTTTCGCAATTCGCGCGAGACGCGCGCATCAGCATTCGATTACATCCAGGTCCGGATCGCCTCGCCCGAGGAGATCCGCGGCCCGAAGGACCCCAAGGAGCGCGAGCGCCTGGCGATGGCCGGCCTCCGCGACTGGTGGTCATGGGGCGAGGTTCTCAAGCCCGAGACAATCAACTATCGCTCGTTCAAGCCTGAGAAGGATGGTTTGTTCTGCGAGCGCATTTTCGGTCCGGTAAAGGACTGGGAGTGCCACTGCGGTAAGTACAAGCGCATACGCTATCGCGGCGTGATCTGCGACCGATGCGGTGTCGAGGTGACCCTGAGCCGCGTTCGTCGCGAGCGCATGGGGCACATCGAGCTCGCCGTACCCGTCGCGCACATCTGGTTTTTCAAGACGTTGCCGTCACCGATGGGTAATCTCGTCGACCTGACGCTGCGTGACCTGGAGAAGGTCATCTACTACTCGAACTACGTAGTCATCGATCCGGGCCAGCAGGATGTACGTCCGAATCAGCTGCTTGACGAGGAAGAGTATCTCACACTGAAGACGAAGGCGCGCGAGGAGAACGACGCTGCATTCCTCGCCGACATCGGCGCGCCGGCCGTTCGCGAGCTTCTTCGCCGCCTTGACGTCGACAGCCTCGCGACGACGCTGCGCGACGATCTCGTCGACGAGAACTCGCAGCATCGCAAGAAGCAGCTGCTCAAGCGTCTCAAGATCGTCGACGCCTTCCGCAACTCCGGCGACACAGGCGAGCCGCGCAACAAGCCGGAGTGGATGATAATGGACGTGGTGCCGGTAATTCCTCCGGATCTTCGTCCACTCGTGCCACTCGACGGCGGCCGCTTCGCGACTTCCGATCTGAACGATTTGTATCGCCGCGTCATCAATCGCAACAACCGTCTCGTCAAGCTCATCGCCCATCGTGCGCCGGAAGTCATCCTGCGCAACGAGAAGCGCATGTTGCAGGAGGCGGTGGACGCGTTGTTCGATAACGGTCGTCGCTCCAAGGCGATTCGCGGTCGCGGCAAGCGTCCTCTCAAGTCGCTGTCCGACATGCTCAAGGGCAAGCAGGGGCGTTTCCGTCAGAACCTGCTTGGCAAGCGCGTGGACTACTCTGGGCGTTCGGTAATCGTAGTTGGACCGGAGCTCAAGCTTCACCAGTGCGGCCTGCCCAAGGCGATGGCGCTGGAATTGTTCAAGCCGTTCATCATCCATAAGCTCGTCGAGAAGGGAATCGCCGAGACGGTGAAGCGCGCCAAGAAGATCGTGGAGAAGGAATCGCCCGAGGTGTACGAGATCCTCGAGGAGATCATCCGCGACCATCCGGTGATGCTGAACCGCGCGCCCACGCTTCACCGACTCGGTATTCAGGCGTTCGAGCCGGTGCTGGTGGAAGGCAAGGCGATCCGTATTCACCCGCTGGTCTGCGCGGCGTTCAATGCTGACTTCGACGGCGATCAGATGGCGGTGCACGTGCCGTTGTCATTCGAAGCCCAGCTCGAGTGCCGTCTGCTCATGCTGTCGAGCAACAACATTCTCAAGCCGTCCGACGGTCGTCCGGTCGCCGAGCCCAGCCAGGACATCGTACTCGGCTGCTACTTCGCGACGAAAGCACCGCCGAATTTCGAGAATATTCGCAACACCGCGAAGACATTTTCGAACATCGCTGAAGTCGAGATGGCCATGTACCGCGGCCGCGTCGGCTACAGCGCGCCGATCCTCTACTGGGTTGACGACAGAGACGGCGCGCGTTGGGAGTACACCACGGCCGGTCGCGCGATGTTCAACGCGATTGTTCCGCCCGAACTCGGCTTCCTCAACAAGGACATGAAGAAGAAGGCGCTCGGCGAGCTCGTGTTCCAGTCGTATCGTCAGGCTGGATTGAGCGCGACTGTGCTTCTGCTCGACCGGCTCAAGGAGTTCGGATTCCGCAACGCTACGCGGGGCGGTGTGTCGATCGGCATCGAGGATCTTCACATTCCGGCGGAGAAGGAACAGATCCTGACCGAAGCGGACGAACGCGTACAGCGGTTCGAGCGCGCGTATCAAACCGGCAACATCACAAACGGAGAACGCTACAACAAGGTCATCGACACCTGGACGCACGCGAACAACGATGTTGCGGACGCGATGGTCAAGGCAATGCGCGAGTCGCATCAGGGCTTCAACCCTGTGTTCATGATGTTCGATTCAGGGTCGCGCGGATCGCGCGATCAGATCCGTCAGCTCGCGGGAATGCGCGGACTGATGGCAAAGCCACAGAAGAAGCTGACGGGCGGCATCGGCGAAATCATAGAGAGCCCGATCAAGTCGAACTTCCGCGAAGGACTGTCGGTGCTCGAGTACTTCATCTCGACGCACGGCGCCCGTAAGGGTCTTGCGGACACGGCGCTCAAGACGGCGGACGCCGGGTACCTCACGCGTCGTCTGGTTGACGTCGCGCAGGACGTGACGATCACGGAAGAGGATTGCGGTACGGTACACGGACTCGAGGTCGGCGCTTTGAAGGAAGGCGAAGACGTAATCGAGCCGCTATCGGAGCGCATCGTCGGGACTGTTGCGGCCGAGGACGTGTTCGACCCGCAGGAGCGTGACGCGAGCAATCGTGCGACGCTGCTTGTCGAGGCTGGCCAGCTCATCAGCGAGGAGATGGCGCGCGCGATCGAGGACTCCGGACTGGAAACGGTCCGGATCCGGTCCGTACTGACGTGCGAGGCGAAACACGGACTGTGCCAGATGTGCTACGGGCGCAACCTGGCCACCATGAGCATGGTGGACAAGGGAGAGGCGGTCGGAATCATCGCGGCTCAATCCATCGGCGAGCCGGGCACTCAGCTCACGCTGCGTACGTTCCACATCGGAGGAACTGCAGCACGTATCGCCGAGCAGACGGCGCGCAAGAGCAAGGTCGCGGGCGTCATCGAGTTCGGCGACAGGTTGGTCACTGTCACGAATACAGAAGGCGGAAAGATCGTTACCTCGTACGAAGGTGAGCTCACCATTCGTGCTTCTGGCGATCGCTCGACGGGTGTCGGTGCGCGCCTTCAGGTTCCGCTCGGCGCGACGATGATGGTAAAGGACGGCGACGACGTGAAGAAGGAGCAGGTGATCTTTACGTGGGACCCGTACACCACGCCCATCATCGCCGACGTGGAAGGAACTGTGCGCTTCGTCGACCTGGTCGAGGAAGAGTCGGTTTCCGAGGAGCTCGACGAGCTCACCGGGCTGCGTCAGCGCGTTGTTATCGACGATCGAGAAAAGAAGTTGCACCCGCACATCGAGATTTGGAGTGCAAAGGGTGGTAAGGACCAGCGCGTCCGCGACTTTGTGATACCGGTCGGTGCGCAATTGATCATCAACGATGGCGACCAGGTGACGCCTGGCACCATCATCGCGAAGATCAGCCGCGAAGCTTACAAGACGCGCGACATCACGGGTGGTCTGCCGCGTGTTGCCGAATTGTTCGAGGCGCGCAAGCCAAAGGATCCGGCCACGATATCGGAGATCGATGGGGTGGTTCGCTTTGGAGACATCAAGCGCGGCAAGCGTGAGATCTTTGTGCAACCGATGCGCATGGACGGAGCCGTAATGGTTCCGGACGACGCGGTGGAGGCGCAGGTCTACGAAGTCGCCTCGGGCAAGCATCTCCGTGTGCACGAAGGTGACCGTGTGCGCGCGGGCGACCGTCTTTCCGAGG
>JALYTX010000064.1 GCA_030854055.1 Gemmatimonadota bacterium
TCGAGGTTTCCCGTTGGTTCATCGGCGAGCAGGATGAGCGGATCGCCCGACACTGCCCGTGCGACGGCGACACGCTGCTGCTGACCGCCGGATAGCTGCGCCGGATAGTGATTGGTTCGATGCGACATCCCAACGCGCTCGAGCGCTGCATTGACACGCTCGCGGCGCTGGGCAGCGGGCATTCCGCGGTAAGTGAGCGGCAGCTCGACGTTCTCGAATACTGTAAGGTCGCCGATGAGGTTGAATGCCTGGAAGATGAATCCGATGCGCTGGTTGCGTACGTCAGCGCGCTGTGACCGAGTGAGCGCCTCGACCGGCTGGCCACCGAGTAGATACACGCCCTGGCTTGGCGAGTCCAGAAGCCCAAGAATCGAGAGCAGCGTCGTCTTTCCACCACCCGATGGCCCGGCTATCGCGACGTACTCACCCTCCAGGATATCAAGTTGAATTCCTGACAAGGCGTGCGTCTCGAGCTCATCGGTGTAATAGACCTTAGTGACGCCGTCAAGCTTGATGAGCGAAACCCCGCGGCTTGCGGTAGCGGATGGCGACGGTGAAGGAGCAATAGGCTGATCAGGCATGGTGATCTCGACGTCGTTGATTGTTGTGGTGCTTCTTCAGTTCGCTGCTCCTATGTCAATCGCTTCGTAGTGCGACCACCGGATCGAGCATCGCAGCACGTCTCGCGGGCACGTAACTCGCCACGATCGCAACCGTCGCGAGCAGGAGTGCGCCCGCGAGGTACGCAAGCGGATCGGTGGCCGTGACCCCGTAGAGCATGCTCGCGGATACTCGCGTAAGCGCAAGCGCAGCGACCACTCCAAGTCCGATCCCGATAAGCGCGAGCACCGCACCGCGCCCCATGACGAGCCGCAGCACATCCGCGCTGTGCGCGCCGAACGCGATGCGCACACCGATCTCCCGCGTACGTTGGGTGACCAGATACGACACCACCGCATACATACCGGCCACGGCGAGAATAAGAGCGGTCGCACCAAACACGCCGAGCAGCAGAAAGCTGAAGCGCCGATCGGCGGTGGAAGTGCCGATGACTTCGTCGACCGTGCTGAAAGTGGGCGGCACGGTAGGATCCACCTCATGAAGGGCCTTGCGTGCGGTGGGGATCAGCGATTGCGGATCACCACGCGTCCAGATGGCGATGTGGGACTCCGCCATCCAGCCGGGCCGCTGACGGTAGTACGCGTACAGCGTGGGCTCCGGCTCCTGCGTCATCGATATCGCGCGCACGTCGCTCACAACGCCAACCACGCGCAACGCTCGTAGATCCCCGTCCATGTTGCCAAACTGGATGAGTCTGCCGATCGGATCCCGACCGGGCCACCGCCGCCTGGCAAAGGATTCGCTCACCACTGCAACCGTTACAGGCGCATCCGGTGCGTCGCCCTCACCAAAGATTCGTCCCCTCACGAGCGGGATGTGCATCGCTTCGAAATAGCCGGCACTCGCCACGCGCCAGTCCGCATTGCCGCTGCGTGAAGGAACCTTCGCAAGCGCTGAAAACTGGTCCATCGTCTTGACTTCGTCCGGCTGATCCAGCACCAGGTACGTGCCGTTACAACACGCGTCCTGCAACGGGAAATTGCTGATACCACCCACCGCCCGTACACCCGGCGAGGCGCGAAGCTGTGCCAGAAGACGGTCGTCAAACGATCGGACGCGGGCCATGTCGTCCGGCGAGCTGGCCGCAACATTCATCTCGAGAACGCCCTGGGTACGGAAACCGGTGTCTACCGCGAGCAGGTGCAGAATACTTCGCGCCATGAGCGCCGCACCGGCGAGCAAGACCAATGTGAGCCCGGTCTGGATCACAAGCAGCACGTCACGCGCGATCCGTCCGGAGCCGCTACCGGCGAGAGTGCGTTGTCCGCCCGCCAGAGCGCCGCGGATGTCCCGCGGTACCCCGCTGAGCGCAGCGATAACCGAAAGCGCAACCGCGACTACAAGCGATACGGCAAGTGCAAAGAGCAGCACGGTCCCGTTCACGCTCACGTCACCCATCCTCGGTAAATACGTTGGATGGAACGCCAGGAGCAACTCGGTTCCGATGTACGCCAGCGCGACCCCCACCGCGCCACTTACCAGACTCAACACCAACGATTCGGCCATAAGCTGCTGCACCAGCAGACGGAAGCCGGCTCCGAGCGCCACGCGAACCGCAGTCTCCTGGCGGCGCGCGGCTAGCCGGGCGAGCAGCAAGTTGCTGACGTTTGCGACCGCGATCAGCAGCAGAACCGCAGTCGCGCCCAGAAACACGAGCAGTGCGGTGCGCACGTTTCCCACCATCGCGTCCCGCAAGAGTTGGAGCGATACGTCAACCATATCGACGTCGCTGCCGTATTGCGTCTTGACGCGGTGCGCTATGCTGCTCGCATCCGCGCGCGCACGTTCCAACGGCACTCCGTCCGCGAGGCGTCCGACCACCGACCAGTTATGCGCCGTGCGACTGGACCCCTGTGCATCGAGCTCGGCCGGCGTCCAGAGCTCGGTTCCACGCGGGTAGTCGAAACCGTCCGGCATCACGCCGACAACAGAGTGCACGCGGCCACCAAACGTGAGTGATTTCCCGGCAATGGACGCGCCGCCAAACGCCCGCTGCCAGAACGCGTGGCTCACGACAACCGCCGGTGCCGCTCCTTGCACCTCCTCTTCAGGGAGGAACGGCCGCCCTCGCGCCGGCTGCACTCCCATCACTCGGAAGAAGTCCTTTGACACAACCGCCTGCGTGCTCCTCTCGGGCTCGCTCGCACCGAGCACGGTAACCGGCGCGGCCGCGCTGACTTCGGCCAGCGCCCTGTAGCTTCGGCTCTGCTCGCGGATGTCCCGGAAATTGGGGCCCGCGACGGCCATCGGATGGCCCTTCGCGCTGACCTCGCGAAGCGAAACGATTCGGCCTGACTCGGGATACGGCAGCGGACGGAGCAACACTCCGTTGACGACTGTAAAGATCGCGGTCGTCGCGCCGATGCCCAGTCCCAGGATCACGATTGCGGTAACGGCGAACCCCGGACTGCGCGAAAGCGCGCGTAACGCGTACCGAAGATCCCGAGCGACGCCACTCACGAGATGTGCTCCGCCAAAACCTGGGCTTGCTTCGCTTGCTGCGACCTCATTGCAACCTCACACGATTTTGAGTATCCGAGCCTGACATGTCTGAAGTAATGATCTTCTCCCCCGCGCTCAGCCCCTGAAGCACTTCAACCATGTTGACCGACGCTCGGCCGAGCTTCACGTTGACGCGTTGTGCTTCCTTGCCACCGTTGGTGAGCCTGAACAGGCCGACGGTACTCTCCGGCTCACCGTACGCCGGACGCCCGACGTACAGAACGTTCTTCAGACGGTCGAGCTCGATCGTGCCGTCGACGCTGAGATCGGGACGGGCGCCTTTGGGCAGCGCACCGTCGAGCGCTACATCGACCGCAACCGTTCCATTCTGCGCGCCCGGGTCGATGCGCATTACATGACCCGGTATTATCCCGTTGCGCGTATCGATCGATGCTGTCTGGCCGATCTGGATGTCCTTGGCCTGTGTCTCGGGTATGTGCAGAACGGCTTTCAGCCGCCCGGGCTGCGCGACCTTGGCCAGGATGGTTCCGGGAAGCACGTACTGTCCTGGCTCCAGCGACAGCTCCTGCAACTGACCACCCGCACCAGCCCGCACGCGCATCGACTCGATGCGGCCCTGCTGGAACTGTGCAATGTCACGCAGTTTGTCCACCTGTGCCTTCTGCAGAGCGAGCTGCTGCGATACCGACTGCGACATCACGTCCAGCCGCTGCTGCTCAATCGCCATCCTCGCCTTCAGTTCAACTGCCTTGTCCTTCGCCTTGCTCACGTCCATCGGTGCAAGGAAACCCTTGGCAAGAAAACCCTTCTTTTCAAGCTCGCTGAATGCAGTCGCATTTCGCATTGCATCGTTGTATTCGGATTGCGTAGTCGCAACGACACCTTCCTGCGCGAGCCGTTGCGTCGACAGACCGATCCTGAGCGTGACGAGCGCAGCCTCGGCGCCGCTCAGCTGTTGCTCCGCGCTCAGGGCTTCGAGTTGCACGTCCGGGTTGCTGAGCTCGAGCAGTGTGGTCGTATCAGTGACCGTCGCGCCTGGACGTACATCGATCCGATCGACTCGGCCAGCGGTAACCGCAGAGACCCAGCGAATCTGCTCAGGCACGAGCGAACCTGGACCGCGCACGTCGATCACCATGTCACCGCGCCGAACCGAGTCGATGACAACCGAGGATCTGTCGATGCCAGGCGCTGCGGGCTTGAGGCTGGCAACACCGATGACGACGGCGATGATCGCCAGCAGTCCCGCCGCTCCATATATGTAGCGCCGTTTGTTCGGCGCGCGTTCGCGAGGAATGTCCACTTAGTCTTGTTGAGTTGTCGAATTGCCCTTGCAACGCATCAGTCTGCGCGGAGTGCTTCTACAGGATCGACGTTCATCGCACGTTGCGCGGGCACGTAACTCGCGAGTATCGCTATCAATAGCATGATGACTGACACGACTATCAGCGTCACGGGATCAGTCGGACTGACGCCAAACAACACCGAGCTCAGAACTCGAGTGATCAGGAGCGTGCTCATGATTCCAATGACAATCCCAATCACCGCGAACTGCACGGACTGCCGTACCACGAGCGTACCGACGCGCGAAGCGTGCGCGCCGAGCGCGATGCGAATTCCAATCTCGCCACGACGTCGGCCAACGATGTATGAGATGACACCGTAGATACCGATCGCGCTGAGAATGAGCGCCATCGCCGCGGCGATTCCAAGTAGCGTCATTGTGAATGAGAGACGGATCATGGAGCGCGCGACTATCGCATCCATACTGCGCACATTGCCAAGCGGAACGTCGGGATCCATTTCGTTCAGAATTCGACGCAGGGACGCAGTCAGGGTTTCAGGTGGGACACCGTTGGTTCGGAGCAACACCGTCATTGTTCGGACAGGACCTTCCAGATACGTCTTCGGTATGGGAAGCAATGGGAAGAAGACTTGCTCGGTTGGCGGATCACTCAGGGACGCCCCGCGGATGTCGTCACTCACCCCAACTACGCGATAGAAGGGAGGTCTGATTCCGTTCGACTTGATTCCTTTCCCAACTGCATCCTGTTTTGGCCACAGCCGTTCTGCTAGGGCTTTCGTGACCACAACGCCGGCGGTACGCGACTCGACATCGGACCAACTCGGCTCGATCCCGCGGACTCGTATGCCCAGTGCACTGAAGTAACCGGGTGCAATTGTCTTGGTGCCGATGCAGCCTGCGCCCTTGCCTTGGTCTGCACCGGGTTCCTCGATCGCGATTCCGGAGCAGCCGGTGAATCCGCCTATCGCGGTGCCATTATTGGATGGGCCGAGCGGGACCACTTCTCCGGCCCCGACAGCGTGGACACCGGGAATTGTCGCCGCGCGCGACAACAAGCCGTGGTAGAACGCTTCGACCGCTTCGGCAGTCGCGTATCGGGGAGCGGGCAAACTCACTTCAGCGGTGAGAGTATTGGATGGATCGAATCCTGGCGACACATTGCGCAGATTCCGGAAGCTTTGCAGCATCAGCCCGGCGGCAGCGAGCAGCACCAGTGCGAGCGCGGTTTGCGCAGCGACCAGCACGCCGCGTGTGAAATGTTGCCTTCGCGATGATGTCATCCCGCGCCCGCCCTCTCGCAACACGGCCGAGTCGGCGTCCGGATCGGCCGCGAGCAGCGTGAGCGTGCCAAACAACGCACCTGCGGCGATTGCCACGGTTACTGTGAAGAGCACGCCGGGCCAACCGAGGTGTACTTCGGCCATCCGCGGGAGATCCGATGGCGCGAGCGCGACCATCATGTGCACCCCAGCGGCGGCTAGAGCAAGCGCCGCGGCACCACCTACGAGCGCCAGCAGCATCGTCTCCGTGAAATAGTGCCACGCAAGGTTGCCGCGACCCGCTCCGAGTGCGGAACGAATTGCAATCTCGCGCTGACGGGCTTCGGCTCGAACGAGAAATAGATTGGCTACGTTGCCGCAAGCTATTAACAGCACCAGCGCAACCGCACCGAGGAGAATCCAAAGCCGTGTAGAGATATCGCCGATCTTCTGCGTCCGAAGTGGCGTGGCCGCCGTGGTGAAGCCGGAGCTGTTCAGAAAGCGTTCGGTGTATGCCGTCGGGAAGAGAGCAGGAAACCGTTTCGTGATCTGAGCGAGTTCAGCCTGCGCAGACGTCGGAGTGGCGCCGGTCGCAAGCCGCGCGACGACGGGTAAATAATGATGGTTCTCCGCTCTTGCACTGGGATCCAGCTCCGCCGGAATCCACAAATCAACAGTCGGGGATGTTACGTCAGGTATGGTAGCATCGCGACTCATCACACCGATGACCTGCATCGGTACGGTGTTCACCGTTATTATCGAGCCAACAACGTTGGGTGCGCCGTCGAGGCGCGTTTTCCAGTAATCGTAGCCGACCAACACCACCGGCTGCGCATTCGGCAAATTATCCGATTGCGTGAATGCGCGCCCGAGCAGTGGCCGAAGCCGAAGCACTTCGAAGATACTGGCGCTCACCTGTACCGCTGGAACGCGCTCCGCGGCGCGCATGCCCGTGACGATCATTCGGGCCGGCATCACGGCGGCTACGCTTTCGAGAGTGTGCGCGTGCTTTTGGAAGTAAAAGAATCCAGCGGTAGAGAGCCCCCATCGCTTCGTGGGACCGATTCCAGGCACCGGCGAATCCAACCAGACGAGCCTGTCGGCGTCAGCGTATGGCAGCGCATGCAGCACTACCCGATCCAGCATGGTGAAGATTGCCGTGGTCGCGCCTATCCCCAACGCGAGCGTGAGAACCACTATCAGAGTAAAGCCTGGAGTGCGTGCCAGCGACCGGATCGCACGTCCGGTCTCACGCTTGAGCGAGTCTGCGATGTCCATGCTTGCCCCGGTTGTGGTACTTGCCCTAAGGGAACAACCGTGCCATGGCGCTATGCAACGTATCGCGTTGCAGGATATAGACTTGCGACCGAGTTGCTACCCTGACTTTAGGGCGTAAATGGTCGGATATGGGATAGTTCGTCCCATTTTCGGACAGCCGACCTCCGCGGCTACAGTCGCTATACCCAAGCCAAGGTTATATTTGTGTATAACCCGTTCGAGGTGAAGCGTGCACACAACCAATCTTCGCAAAGTCGGTGGCTCAGTCATGTTGGCCGTGCCACCGTCGATTCTCGATTTGCTGGACCTTCGAGCCGGCGCCACCGTCGGCGTGACTGTTGAGGGTGGCTACTTGGTGGTCGATCCGAAGCCGCAGCATCGCTATACGCTCGCCGACTTGCTGGCCGCATCCGACTATTCCATGCCGCAGCCGGCCGGAGAACGGGAGTGGGTCGATGCGCTTGCCGTGGGTCGCGAGTTGCTATAGCCACGCGGTGACCACAGTCATGAGACGTGGCGACATTTACCTGGTTAGGCTTGATCCCACGGAAGGACACGAGCAGCGAGGCCTTCGCCCGGTACTAATTATATCGCCTGTCGAATTCAATGAAGTAACGAAACTTCCAGTCGTTCTCCCGATTACCACGGGTGGAGAGTTCGCACGCCGCATCGGTTTTGCCGTCATCATTTCGGGAATCAGAACGACTGGGGTTGTGCGGTGCGATCAACCGCGCGTGCTCGATGTACACGCGAGGCGCGGAAAGAAAATTGACACGCTCGCTCCCGAAATTCTCAATGAAGTAATGGCAAAGGTAGCAACTATTTTTGAGTGACGGTAAAGTTGGAAATGCTCACTGTCCAATCGGCACACGGTGTACCGACTGGACTGCGGGAGAGACGAAAGACTGTGCCAGGCGTGGGGCGCCGCCGCCCGTCCGCATTCGATCGTGCCGAGCTCGGCGTGCACGACGGTGAAGCACCGGCAGTTTGATTGCTTGGCCGGTGGCTGAGTCCCGTGATCTAATTCTTGGTGATCACCTGGATCACTCCGCCCATGTGCCCGCTTCCGAACTTGTACTGGGCATCATACGATTGGTAGAATCGGATCTCCGATACTACGCCGGAGCTGATGTCGCGCAGCGAGTTGACATCGTTCGAGTAGTACGTGTCGTCCACAAAGACGTGCACGGGAATGGCGGGCACAGCAGGATTCAGCGACTCCCGCCCGCGGCTGTGGAGGTAATTCGCATGCGTCTGCTCCACGATGTCGTACGCACTTGCGACGCGGAGGAGCGCTATCTGATCCTCGTCGATTACCATCGGATTGCCGCCCGGCGCCACCGACGTATTCGCTCGGACGCATCCAGCGAGAACGACCAGACACAACAACACCAGGTAAGCAGCGTGAACCGGCGGGCGAAACCTATCGTGACAAGTCATTACTTACTCCGGGTTGTACCCGCAATCCCGATTGCGCTGCGTGATGCAGTATCGCGATGCCGGATCCCGCTGGGTCGTATTGGAACCTTGGTGAATGCTGACAAAGAGGGGCCCGGTTGCCCGGACCCCTCTCGTTCATAACGGCTGCAGCAACATTTCGCGACTACGGCTGTGGCGTGACATTCCCACCGCGTGCGTTCGACTCGTTTTGAGGAATCGGCAATTGGCTGACGAGCGCATCACTTGCACCAGGCGACGGTATGCCAGGCTGAGTGACGTACGCAAGATTGAACATGCCATACTCCCGCAGCGCATCCATATGCTGCGGACCAATGGTAGCGAACGTGTAGCGAAGTTCGTAGAGCAACGCCTGAATCGCGGCAGCCGAACTGGTGAACGTCGCGTAAGGAGCCAACCCACCCTCCACGGTGTGCGTAGCGTTGATATCCCTGGTCGCGCCGGCGAGGTCGCCGGTCGCGATCTCTGCCTGCGCGCGCAACAGGATCAACTCAGCGTTGCGCATCATTGGAAGAGGTGCGGACTGCAGCGCCGAGTTGGTTGGATCGGTGATCTTCAGGCGGTTCGAGCCCGTGAATCCGTCCACGGTCGCCTTGGTCGCGGGGATGATGTTCGCCGCGCGTATGTCACCGGCCATGAACGAGTTCACGAAGTTATCGGTGACGTAGTTGGAGGTCACCGCCGTACTTAGCGGATTAGGGCGGCTCTCAGGAGCTGACGGATTGTACTGATACCAGGGGCCGATGTTCAGGAACTGCTCGGTGACCGGTGTCGGTTCACCAGCCAGCGCGCTGTCAAGCGCCGTAATGGCCGCCGCCGCATGGGGCAGATTGGGAGTCGCGCCATTATCCAGCGCGCGCATGACCTCAGCCTTGCCCTTGAGACCGCGATTGAACAGGATGAGGTTGGCCGTCTGGCTGTAATCTCCGTGAAGCGAGTAGCCGCTTGGTAGCGAGAACGGTAGTGAAGCCGAACCTGCGTTGAGATCCACCAGCGCCGAGTCGAGCAACGCCGAGACATAGGTCAGGACGGCTTGCTTGGTGCGGACCGGATCCTGCTTTGTCGGGTCGGGCCCCTGGATAACCGCGCCGTTCTGGTCCCGCATCTCGACTTCCCTGATGTACGTCTGAGCGTCCAGCGTGCGCAGAAAGCCACGCGTTACCGACTGGCCCGCGGTGCTTAGCGTGGTGACGGCCGGATCCTTCAACAGGTTCTGCGAAGCGCGTAGCATCTGGTAATACGTGGTCCAATCGGCCCCTCCGATAAAGTCGCTCGGGTCGGGCTGAGTTGCGTAGAACTCCGTGACCCACCGGGATTCGTTGATCGTCGGAACAATGATATCCCGCGCCATTACGCTGCCAAAGATCCAATAGCCATTGCCGGCGGCCATGACGGCCCGATCCGTCGCCGTGATGCCCGTCACCAGCGACTGCAGTGTCTGCTGCGACCCAGCGACGATATTGTCCCGGCTCGGTGCCGCCGGATTGTCCGAGCAGGCACTCGCCAGCACAACCGTGCTGCCGAGAGCTGCAACTATGTATTTCTTCATTTTAATATTTTCCCCGAGATCAGATCCCGATTAGAAAGTGGCGTTGAGTGAGAGGAAGTACTGTCGGCTTGGCGGATACGGTGTCACGTCCTGCGTTCGACCGATCGCCGCGTTGCCGAAGTTCGAAACCTCTGGGTCATAGCCGGTATAGTGAGTCCACGTATAAAGGTTGTGGCCGCTGGCCTCTACTCGAAGATCCTTGGCGCGGTTGCCGAACAGCCGGTGCGCGAATGACTCTCCAAGATCGTAGGCCAGTGTCAGCTCGCGAAGCTTGGCAAAGCTGGCGTGCTCGACGTAAACCGGCTGCCCAGCGAGGAACGCGTTGAAGCGGTTCGTCGCCAAGGCGGTGTCACGGAGATTGGCGCCAGGAAGATTGGCGTCGAAGTAATTGTTGGTGAGGTTGACGTCGTAGCCACCCTTCCGCCAGTCGAGCAACGTGGAAAGCGTGAGCTTGCCGACAGTGAAGTCGTTGGAGAAACCCATCTGGAAATCAGGATTCTGATCGCCGATGTTGATTTCCTGACGCGTCTTGGTGCCAGGGACGAAACCGTCGAATACAACGATCTGCGTCGCGGACTGGCCGACCTGGATCTTGTAGTCGCCGAACCGCTCGCTGAATCCAGAACCTGTCGTGAACGCTGGCACCGGGAGACTCAACACCTTGTTCTTGTTACGCGAGAACGTGGTGTTGGACGTCCAGCTGAACGCGCCAGTCTGAATTGGGATCATGTTCAGGCCGATTTCGGTACCGACATTCTGCATCGATCCGCCGTTGATGACCTTGGTGCTGAAGCCTGTCGATGAAGCGAGACCAGCAGTCAACACCA
>JALYTX010000092.1 GCA_030854055.1 Gemmatimonadota bacterium
CACTTTACTCGACAGCACAGGGCGCGGCGCTTCGTGCCACACTGTCGCACGCGACAGCAGTCGATGCCGCCAAGCTGCTTAGCGATACGAGAGCGCGGAGAGATGCTGGGGACGCAAGCGACCTCGATGTGAACCTCGCCGAGGTGGCTGCCGGGCAGGCGGCGAACATTGCAAGCGCAGACTCAGTCGAGGCCATCGATACTCGGATCGAGCTGCAAACGGCGATGGGCGTGAGTGGCGATACCGTAGCCGTCGCGTTGACCGATTCTCTGAACGTGGTTTCCCGCGTTATTGCCGCGCCTGCGTCGGTGCCCTACGCAGCGCCGACTGTCGCGGCCGCCGGGGCCGCTGTCACCGCGGCTGAACAGACGCTTCTCTTCCAGCGCCGTAGCGTGTTCAGTGCTCCATCTATCCAGTTCGGAGCGGACTCACGAGATCCGACCAACCCGGACAAGGGTCTGTTGCCCACGGTTGGGATATCTCTGCCGCTTCCATTCTTCAACCAGAACGGTGGCGAGATCGCGGCGGCACGCGCCGAGGTTACGCGTGCGCAGGCAGCACTCGCCATCGCGCGACTTGAAGCATCGGCCCAACTCTCGCGCGCATATCGTATGCAAACCGTGGCGGAAGCGAGGCTCACGCGCGAGCGGGCCATTCTGGATGCCGCGACGCACAACGTGTCCCTGGTCGAGCGCGCATACGCGGAAGGACAGATGGCGATAAGCGACATTCTCGAGGCGCGACGGGCGCAGCGTGACGCGCAATCGCAATACGTCACCGATCTGGTCGCGGCAAATGTTGGTGCGGCACTCGTACGCGTGCTCACTGAAAATGGAGTTACACAATGATCGTTCGTCGGCGGCGACTGGCGCGGCGTAACACGCTGCTGGTAACAGCGGTGGCGTTGATCGGGTTCGTGGCCTGCGGGAAGAAGGATGCGGGTGACGCGGCCGACGCGGTAGTGACGCCTGTGGTGACGGTGGAAACCGCGCCAGTTATCGTCGCTTCGTTCACTCCAACGATACGAGCAGTCGGGACTGTTGTCTCCAGCCCCAAGGGCTACGCAGAGCTCAGTGCTCCAGCGCCGTCGCGCGTAGCACGTGTGCTCGTGACTGCCGGCCAGCAGGTTCGTGCCGGCGACGTACTAATTCAGCTCGACGCAGCGGCACTGCAGGCCTCAGCCAGTGGCGCGAGTGCGGCGAGGGAAGCCGCACAGCGCGCGTACGACCGCGCGGTCCGACTCGCGCAGGAGGGAATTCTTCCACGCAAGGCGGTCGACCAGGCCAGTTCCGACCTGGCTCAGGCGAATGCCACGGATGTCGGAGCGAGACGCATGTATGCGCTGTCGACGTTACGGGCACCGCTTTCAGGGGTCGTGACAAAAATGAACGCAGTCACCGGCGCGTCGGTGGATGCATCACAGGTACTCGTGGCTGTGGCCGACCCGCACGCACTGCAGATCTTGTTGCAACTCTCGCCGACGGATGCGGCGGGCGTCACGCCAGGCGCGGTCGTAACTCTATTCCAAAACGACACACCTTCCGCGAGCACCGTTGGCAACGGGGTAGTTGTCAACGTCGGAGCGGCGATCGATTCGCTTACGCGCACAGTCCCGATCCGGGTTCGCGTGGTTTCCTCGACGCGCCCGCTACGTCTCGGCGAGACGCTCGCTGGAAAGGTCGCATTCGCAGGATCGACCAAGGCGATTTCGATCCCAGCCACCGCGCTCGTCCCTGATAGCGCTGGTTTCAAGGTATATGTCGTGAGGGGCGGAGTAGCGTACTCCACTTCGGTGGAAATCGGGACGCGCGGCGACTCGCTGGTGCAAATAACGAGAGGGCTCGCAGCGGGTCAGTCGGTCGTGACGACTGGAGCATACGGGCTCGAGGATAGCAGCAAAGTCACCGTCCCCAAGCGGTAGCTGAAAGTGCGCCTCTTTGATCTGCTCGCTGCGCAGCGCAGAGTTATTTATCTGATAGTCGTGCTGTTGAGCGTCGGCGGCGTGTGGCTGGCGCGGTCCCTGCCATCGGCGATCTATCCCGAATTGCTGTTCCCGCGAATCACAGTGGTTTCGCAGGGCTCGTCGCTCGGGGCAAGACAGGTTGAGTTCTCCGTAACGCGCCCGCTGGAGGAGGCCGTGAGCACTGTGCCCGGCGTCACCCGCGTTCGGTCCAAGTCGATCCGTGGAGCCTCGGAGATAGCGGTGACGTTCGCGCCGCAGACGGACATGCAGATCGCGCTGCAGCTCACGCAGACGCGCGTCAACCAAACGCGGAGCAGCCTGCCGAGCGAGGTCAATGTAGAGGTTGAGCGTCTCACGCCGTCGCTGTTCCCAATCCTGTCGTATAATCTGGAAGGCACCGATCCTTCCACGTTGTATGACATAGCGCGTTACGAGATCCGGCCGATCATTTCGCGCGTTCCCGGTGTTGGTCGTGTGGATGTACAGGCGAGCAGTATTAGAGAGATCGAGGTCGTCGCGGATCCTTCGACGCTTGCCGCACAGGGACTCACTTACGACGAGCTCGCCACGGCGATACGAAGCGCGATTTCCCCAGCTGCCGTAGGACGCGCGGCTCGCGATTACAAGCAGTATCTGATAGTGACCGATCAGGAAGCACATTCCGTGACGGACATTGGAGCTGTCGTGTTGCCGAATGGTTTGCATGTTCGGGACGTCGCCAATGTTGAGATGGGCGCTGAGGACCAGGTGATGCTTGTGCGCGGCGACGGGAGGCCGGCGGCGCTGCTCAATATCACTCGACAGCCGGGCGGTAACACAGTTGCCATTGCCGACAGCGTTGCGGTAATCGCGGCGACAATACAGAAGACGCTACCTCCCGGCGTGATACTCAAGCCGGTTTACGACCAGGCCGCGCTCGTTCGCGAGGCCGTGACGTCGGTACGCGACGCGATGGTAATTGGCGCGGTGTTAGCGATAATAGTGCTCTTCGCGTTTCTGCGTCACGGCCGCATCACCGCGGTGAGCGCGACCGCCATCCCGCTGACAATGGCGATCACGGTCTTCATCATGGCAATGATCGGCCAGACATTCAATCTCATGACCCTCGGCGCGATGGCCATCGCCGTAGGGCTGGTGATCGATGACGCCGTCGTCATTACCGAGAACATAGCGCGGCACCTGTCGTTCACGCCGGATCGACACATTGCCATCCGTGATGCATTACAGGAACTGATCCTTCCGGTCACGACGTCAACCATCACGACTGTAGTTGTCTTCCTTCCGCTCGGGCTTCTTACCGGAGTCGTTGGGCAGTTTTTCAAGGCGCTGTCCATAACGCTCACGGTGGCGGTCATCGTGTCGCTGCTTCTCGCGATCACGCTCATTCCGCTCCTCAGTGAACAATTCGTACGCTCTGAGGATGCTGCCCACGACGCGCCCGAGAGTACGTCGCGGCCGCCGCGCGGCATTCTCAGTCGGATTGGGCGCGGGCTCGATTCGTTGGCCGACATTTACGAGCGCTCGCTCGTCAGCGTGCTGCATCATACGCGGATCATGATCGGTGGCGCGCTGGTCCTCGTCGTGCTCGGCGGCCTAGCGGCCACTCAGACCGGGACCGGCTTTCTACCGGAGATGGACGAGGGCGCGTTCGTGCTGGATTATTTCACTCCGGGCGGTACGGCGCTGGCGGAGACGGACCGGGAGGTACGCATTGCGGAAAAGATTCTCGGGAAAACCCCGGAGATTACCGGAACGTCACGCCGCACCGGGGCGGAGCTGGGCCTTTTCGCGACGCAGCAGAACGTCGGCGATCTTGTCGCGCGGCTTGTTCCACAATCCAAGCGATCGCGCACGATCTTTGAGGTTATGGATGAGGTTCGCGGCAAGATTGCTACTGCGGTCCCGCGGCTTCATATCGAATTTGTCCAGATTCTGTCTGACGTCATCAATGATTTGGCAGGCGCCGCGCGGCCCGTCGAGATCAAGTTGTTTGGCGACAATCTCGATCAACTTGAGGCATACGCGCGCACTTTGAGTGATCCGTTGGGCAAGGTGCCCGGTGTGCAGGATCTGTTCAACGGAGTTAGCGAGCCAAGCGCCGAAATGCTGCTTCACGTTGGCTCGGCGGAATCCGCGCGTGCCGGGCTCACTCCGACCGCGGTCGGCGATGTTGTACAGGGCGCACTCATCGGCGTGCCGGCTGGCGAGGTTCGCGCTGCGGATCGTGCGATCGGCGTCCGCGTGCGCGCGCCTGATGCGATCCGGTTTGACGCGTACAAACTGGGCCAGCTTCCCCTCGTCGCCGGTTCGGCGCACAACGTAGTGCCATTGTCTGCCGTCGCTACTCTCACGCCGACCGAAACTCGCGCAGAGCTCGATCGCGAGAACCAGCAACAGATGATCGCGATCACCACCGACGTGAGCGGTCGTGCACTCAGCGGAGTTATGACCGATGTCAAGGCCGTACTCGCTAAGCATCCCGCACCGCGTGGGATCCGCGTCGAGCTCGGTGGTCAGTACGCCGGCCAGCAGGACGCGTTTCATGCCCTCTTGCTGGTGCTGCTCCTTGCCGCGCTCAGCGTGACGGCTGTAATGGTCGTGCAATTTCAATCCTTCGTTGAACCGCTGGTCGTGCTTCTGGTTGCCCCCATCTCCTTCGTCGGCGCGGTGGTATTGCTCCTGATTACGGGAACGCAGCTCAACGTCTCCTCGTTCATGGGCCTTATCCTGCTCGTCGGACTGATTGTAAAGAACGGCATCATTCTCCTCGACTTCACACGGTATCGGATGGTCAATGACAACGTGACGCTCGAGGTCGGTCTTCGCGAAGCCGCGCGCACGCGCCTTCGTCCGATCCTTATGACTACGCTTTGCACGCTGTTTGGCCTTCTCCCGCTCGCGCTCGGACTCGGCGCTGGAAGCGAGTTACAACGTCCGTTGGCGCTCGCCGTGATCGGCGGTCTCGCTCTCTCGACGCCGATAACCTTGTACATGGTGCCGAGCCTCCTGGTGTTGATACGCGGTAGAGACTATCGGATTCGATCTGAGGCGCCAGATGCGCTCGCGTCCACGCACGCCGCCTTCCCGACGCGATAGCCGCCGCTAGCGCACTTCGAGGCGATGTTATCTTTGGGACATGATCCATCCTTGGCATGATCTTCAGCCCGGCAGCCATCCCCCCGAGCAGGTAACCGCAGTAGTCGAAATTCCGAGCGGGAGCAGAAACAAGTACGAGCTGGACAAGGCCACGGGTCTGTTTCGGCTCGACCGGGTGCTTTATTCGGCGGTGTCCTACCCGGGAGAGTACGGTCTCATTCCGCGCACGCTGCATGAGGACAACGATCCGCTGGACGTGCTCGTTCACGTGGAGGAAGCCACCTTCACCGGTTGCCAGATTGACGTGCGGCCGATCGGTGTCCTCAAGATGCTGGATCGCGGCGAGCCGGACGACAAGATCTTCGCGGTGCCGTGGAATGATCCGCGCTACGAAGAGTACTACGACATCGCGTCATTCCCGCAACACTATCTCAAGGAGATCGAGCACTTCTTTCTGATCTACAAGGACCTCGAGGGCCGACGGGTAGAGATTCGCGGGTGGGAGGGAAGCGAGTCCGCGAAGCAGGTGATCAAGGATTCCATCGCACGGTACGACGTCAAGTACATGCACGTCGGGCCCTGACGGGAGGTCCCGCATCTCCTGTGTTATGGCGCCGGCGCGATGCCGAAATACTGTCCCATGCGCGCGCTTCGGATAATTGCTTCAGCCTCATCCTGAACCTGGCGTGCCCGTGCGTGCTGTCCAGCGCGGTCGAGCGCGTCGCCAAGACTGATACCGAGGAGCGCGTAATCGACTGGAGTCGCAAGCGAAGCGCGATCGATCCAGTCGCCGCGACGCACTATCGCCCGGGGTCCGCCGTAGATCTGCCAGAGCGAGTCACTACGCGCGACGTTCATTGCCTCCCCTGTCGTATCGCCTACGGGTGTCGGCATCAGGTGTTGCACCAGGCCTTCGGTCATGATGTAGCGCTGCAACCCGAACCGGCGCGGATACGATGATCCGAGCGTGAAGTAGATGGGTCGCTCCGGCATCGCGTCGGTTATAAGACGGAGAACAAAAACATCCTTGCGCTCGAGATACCCAGCAGCGACGGTGCTCTCGATTGATCCGCTACGAAATATCTGCGGTGTGCGCAGCACCGTGTAATCTGGCACGGAGTCCGATTCGGCACTCGTCATCCGGAGCGGCGGATGTGTGGGGCGGACCCACGTCCTTCCACGGTAGATCGCCGGTCCGCTCGCCGCGTCGTAGGCGGCGATCGGAGCCTGGATCAGCTGATGCACCGGCCAGTCCATATCGAGGAATCCTTCGATGACGACCGTCACGTCGGGTCGCACCCCCTCCACGAGCTGTGCGTACCACAATGGAAAGGTGTCGTTGTCGCCGATGGTGACAATCACACCGTATGGTTCCACCGAGTTCAGGAGGTCGATCCCCCAGTCTCGTGCGATGGTGTCGTTGTGCCGCGATGCCGCGCTCCAGTTGCCGGCGAGAGGGATCAGGGCGATCGCAAGCAATCCGGAGGCTGCGGGGATACGTCGCCACAACGCTGCGATGGCAAACGCCACCCAGACGCCCCACGCACTGAAGCTCCAGAGGTAGAAATAGTCGCGGTCCCGGACTTCGCGGGGCACGGCGTTCCCGAGCTCCGGCGCCTGCGAGAATCCGTATTTGAAGTTCATGTAGTACGCGAGTAGCACCGTGAGCGTGAACATGAACGTTGCCCAGTAAACGAACGACGGTCTGTCCCAGCGCCAGTGGACGTAGCCTCCATACGCTCCCAGTGCGAGCATCAGGAATGCGAGGCCGAGCTGCGCCATTGGCGCTGAGTCGTGGGCATCACGCAGCCACTGCCACCTGAAGTAGAGCCACCACATCCCAAGCTGGGCTGGAAAGGTTATCTGCCTGTCGAACACCGATGGCTTGCCGTACTGGGTCCGATTGATGTTCGCCATGAGCCTGTCGTACGTTTTCTCGCTGAATGTGCAGGACCACTCCAGTCCATGCTCGCACCCTGACGGTGCGCCCTCATTGAGCTGCGGCGCCTGCGCAGCTCGCACCGGCTCGAAGACGAACGGTGTGAGCCCGAGAAGGAACGCACTCACGACGGCCAGTACGAGCCGGCCGTTAAGAAATTTGCGCCAGTCGCGATAGCCGACGGTGGCAACGACGCCGAGGCCCGGGAGCAGCCCCGCTGGATGGATGCAGTAGCCCGCGCCAAGCAGAAACGCGATCGCGACCAAATTCACGTCGTTTCGCCGGTTGCCGTACCCATTAAGCCAGCGGAGGAGAAGCAGAGTGACTAGCGCGAAAAGGCCCAGCGAGATCGTGTACACTTTCTCGTTGACTACCGACTGGTTCCACACTGTAAAGGCACAGGCGCCGAGCGCGGCGCCCGCCGCAGCGCACATCCGGCGCTGTACCACGGGCAGTCGCGCGCGGAACAGAACGTGGTCGATGAGGACAAACCACGATCCAGCTGCAAACGCGCTCGAAATTGCAGCGAGGATGTTGATGCGGGCCGCGTAGCTCACTGGCAGCGGCAGCAGTCCGAACGCATGGGCAACGAGCACGAATAGTGGGTTGCCGGGCGGGTGCGGGAGGCCCAGAACCTTCGCCGCCGCGATGTACTCGCTCGCGTCCCAGAGCGCCGTCGTCGGCGCCAGCGTCGCGAGGTAGAGCGCCAGCACGGCGAGCGCAGCGAGCGCGCCGCCGGCGTACGGGGGCGCGTATTGCGTCCCCGTTTCGTTGCGCTCCATCATCAGAATTCTGGTTTCTGGTTCGGCTCTGCCGACCCGTGCACTTGCGGTGCATGCTGCAGTACATGCCGCGGTGCATGCGGCGCCGCATGTCTCTCGTCGCTGCACCGTTGGGCGGCAAGCATCGAGTCGCGCGTCGCTGGGGGGAGCGTGTCGTACATTATCGCACGCAGAGTGTCGCATGCCACTGCCGCAGCCGCGGCATGCGGCTTTCCCTTCGCGTTGGTGTGGGTCAAGAACAGCAGTGCGACGGTTGCGACGGTGACGCCTGCACCGGCCAGGGTGCGTCTGAGCTGCGCCGAACCGCGCGACACTCGCATCTTGAGCGCGGAGACGGCAACGCCGGTGTCAGCCGAGATCTCTTCGTACGTGAGGTCATCGCCGAACTTGCGAAGAACGACCGAGCGGGTCGTGGCAGGGAGCGTATGGAGAGCGTCTTCCAGGCGTTGCGCCAGGAGGTGATCTCGCTCGCGGAGGATTTCGCTGGTATCCGCGTCGGCGTGCAGGTGCATCCAATCGTTTGCCACACTCGCCCGCCGGCGCGCGACCGCGGAAGCCGTGCGACATCGGTTGGCGACGATACAGAGGAGCCATGAGCTGAAACGGTCGCGATCCTGATAGCGGTCGAGCGACAGGTATGCTCTGATGAAAGAGTCCTGGACGGCATCGGCGGCGTCATCGGGGTCGCCCAGGAGTCGCAGCGCAAGTCCAACGCAACGATCGTAATACCGGTCGAACAGGACCGAGAAAACGTCGGTCTCTCCTCCACGGATCCGGCTTACTGCGGCGGCATCGGAAATCACCATGCTACGTTAACCCGTTCCGACGGTTTTCGGTCACATTCAGCGTGATTTGGACTACGACACTGGCGCAACCGCAGCTCCGGATGCAAAATATTGCAACCCCAAACCCGCGCTCAATGACCAGTCCCCACAACACGGGCACGTCCGCAGAACCGGTATCCGCCAAGCCCGCAGGCCTGTGGGAAGACTTCATCGACATATTCATCTCCCCTGCCGAGGTCTTCGAACGAAGACGCAACTCGGGATTCTTCGTCCCGCTCATTGTCTTTGCTGTGGTATCCACGGTCATATCGATCGTGGGGCATGGTGCGATGCAGCCGATACTCGACGCGGAGTTCGCCCGGGGGATCGCATCCGCTGCAAAGCAGAACCCGAACATGTCGCCCGCGGCGATGGAGTCTGCCCGCGGCATGTCGGACAAGTTCTTCCCCGTCATCGTCGCGGTGGTCTCGCTTTTGACGCCGCTGATGGTAGGGGTGCTGCTCTGGATTACCGGAAAATTCGTCAGCGCAAAGGAGGGCATCGGCGCGGCTTGCATGATCGCGGCGTATTCATTCCTTCCGCGAATTCTCGACACCATACTCAGGATCGTTCAGGGGTTCATGCTCGATCCGTCCGGACTGAACGGAGCCTATCGTGTGACGCTGAGTCCGGCGCGATTCCTGGATCCGGACACTGCTTCGCCTGTCATGATCGCACTGCTCGGCAGAATCGACTTGTTTACGATCTGGGTGACGATCCTGCTCGCCGTTGGCCTGTCGGTGGTCGCGCGCATTCCCCGCTCGCGCGCGGCAATTGCCGCCGTGCTTGTATGGGTGTTGGCGTCGCTTCCTGCGGTATTCCAGGCGCTCCGGGCCTCATAGCGAACATATGAGAGAACGGAGCGGCGTCGACGTTTCGGCGCCGCTCCGTTTGCATCACGCTGATGTCACACGTCCTTGCGTGGCCGCCTCACGTCTCTATCGCGCCGTGCTCTATGGGCTCGCGCTCCCGGCGGATGAACAGGGTGTCGTACAGCAGCGCGGCGATGATGGCCCCCGCGATAGGCGCTGTCCAGTAGATGAACTGGCCTTCAAAAATTCCTGACGCGAGTGCTGGCCCGAATGAGCGTGCCGGGTTCATCGACGCCCCGGTCAGCGGTCCGATCGCAAGTATGTCAACCGCGACCACGAGACCGATCGCAAATCCGCCGACCCGGGGCGCCTTTGGATCCACCGCCGTGCCAAACACGGCAAACGTCAGGAAGAAGGTGGCTATCGCCTCAAGGATCCATGCCTGGGACGCCGTGATATCGAGCGAGATTGCCTGGCCGCCGTCGCGCGTCGCAATGACTACCGCCTCCGGAAACGTTCCCTTGAGGACGTACGCCGCAGCGGCGGCGCCAAGCAGCTGCGCGACGATGTACACGCCGGCCATCATGGGGTCGATGCGTCGGGCCGCCACAAAGCCAAGTGTAATGGCGGGATTGAAATGCCCCGAGATCCGCATGAGAGCGGTGACGAAGATGGACAACACCAATCCATGCGCGAGCGCAACCTGAAGAAGCGCGTCGGGCGAGTTCGCTTGCGTTGCGGTCATGATCGCTGCACTTCCCACGAACACCAACGCGAACGTCCCGATGAATTCCGATACGAAATGGCGCAGCGAGTCGCGCATTCAATTCTCTCCGTCCGATGCAGGTTTGGTCAGCCGTCGGACGGGTCGGCCGGTTCGCGGCGCTACACCACCCGACGAAACACCAGCGCCGCGTTGATTCCGCCAAATCCGAAGGAGTTGCTCAGCACATGCTCCACCCGCTCGGACCGCCCGGTGCCCGTGATGTAATTAAGATCGCACTCCGGGTCGCGCTGGGTAAGGTTAACCGTTGGTGGAAGCCACTCGCGGTCGATGGCGAGTGCACATATTGCGGCTTCGATCGCCCCGGAAGCACCGAGGGCATGCCCGTAGTAACCCTTCGTTCCGCTTGTCATCACCGTAGACGCCGACTCGCCGAACACCTGTCTGATCGCGACGGTCTCCGTCGGATCATTGAGCGGCGTGGAGCTCCCGTGTGCGTTGATGTATCCTACCTCCGACGGCTGGATCTCGGCGTCGCAAAGCGCCATTCGCATTGCACGCGCAGCCTGCGCGCCGCTCGGAAGCGGAGCTGTCATGTGATGCGCGTCGTTGCTCGTGCCGTAACCGGCGACCTCGGCGTAGATTCGCGCCCCACGAGCAACAGCGCGGTCGTACTCCTCCAGGATCAACACGGCCGTCCCCTCGCCCATGACGAAGCCGTCACGATCGTTGTCAAACGGTCGCGACGCATGCTCAGGATCGTCGTTGCGCGTGGACATCGCCCGGATCAAGGCGAACGCGCCGTAGCAGAGCGGGGCGAGCGGTGCCTCCGCGCCGCCCGCGATCATCACATCGGCATACCCGTCGCGCACCTGACGAAATGCCTCGCCTATCGCCATCGCCCCGGACGCGCAGCTCATGGCGTTCGTCGAGTTCGGACCGGAAACCCCCATCTCAATCGCGATGTTGCAGCTAGCCGCACCGCCAAACACGGCGAGGGCCAGGGTTGCATCCACCGCGCGCAGTCCGTCGCGCAGAAACACGCTCAGCTGCTCCTCCGCGTAGCCGACGCCACCAAGCGCTGTGCCCATCATCGCGCCGATTCGCTCACGATCTTCTGCGGCGAGGTCCAGATCGGCGTCGGCAACCGCCTGCTTCGCGGCGGCCACCGAAAACTGGCCAAACCGGTCCAGTCGCTTCGCACGTTTGCTGTCGATGAAGTCCGTAGGGTCGAAATCCGGAACCTCCGCCGCGTTGTGACTGCGAAATATCGAAGGATCGAATCGCGTCAGTGAGCGCACCGCAGACTTCTCGCGCAACACGCCGCTCCACATCTCGTCTTTCGTCGATCCAATCGGAGTTATGGCACCGATGCCCGTTATGACTACTCTACGCCTACCCTTCATTCGGCCTCCGCCACGCGCGCCAAACCAGCAAGTGTGCGCGACGCGATGCCGTGCACGAAAATCGGACCGATGACCGTCGTTGCTGCGATGTCCCCGATTACAGGCCACTGCGGCCCATTCCACACGTGCAGTACACGCACGTGCGTGCCTTCCGGCACCGTCTCGAAGCTCCACTCGACGTCCATCCCTTTTGTTATACCCGCGACGTGCCTGAAGCGTACCAGTGGTACGTTTTCGGCAACCTCCATGTCGGACATCCACCACGTGGGCCAGTCGAACGGGCCGAACGATCTGTTAGCCGACATCTCGACAACGCCGCCGCCGCCCGCAAGCTTTCGGTTGAATCGCACAAACCGGTAGTGCTGAAGGTGTTCGGGCCAGCGCTCTACCTCTCGCGCAAGAGCGAAGATCCGATCGACGTGGCTTCGCACCACCAGTTCATCGAGCACGCGCATCTTTCGCTGGGTCGGCATCGGGCCCAGCTCGATCGGCTCATGCAAGCGCCACCTCTCTGCGAACGGGCTTCCAGCTCGTAGTCAACCTGAAACCAAGCCGGGAGTGTACACGCGGCGTGACACCAATCGCCCGCTCCACCGTAGCGCCGAGCTCCGCGGGCGTGAAACCGCGCAGTACCGATAGTACGCCGTCGTGTCGCGTCACCGGGTGGAACCGCAACGGAAACGACGCGGCCCAGAATCCCGCTGCGGCGATCCAGCTGCGGCGCAGGTCGCTGACCACGACGGCAACACGCGCCACGCGGTTCATCTCGCGCACAAGAACAGATTCGTCCTCCTCACGAAAGTGGTGCAGTGTCTGCGAACACATCACGATGTCTACGCTCTCGCTCCTGAACGGAAGCGCAAGCCCGCTCCCGCAAACTGCGTGCGTCACACACTCCGACGCGCGTCTGGAGAGCGCTGCAACCGTGTCCAGCCCCAGAGTGTCCAGCCGGATGCCGCGCTGCGCAGCGGCGCGCTCCGCGGCCTCCGGCACGTCGCCCATTCCGGTCCCGACGTCCAGCAGCGTGGCGTATTCGGGGAGGTCGGCGAAATGAAGCCGTAGCTCCGCAACCGCGGCGCGCACGCCCTGGAAGAAGAAGTTGGACCGCTCTATGTCCTCCACGGACCGAAGGACCAGGGCTTCATCTTCACTGTGCGAGTCCAACAGCTCGGCTTCGTAACGGCGTCGCGGCGTGAGCAGGCTCATCATGTGTGCGTTATCGCTCCAGCTGTGCGAAGCCGCCGCGATAGTACAGCAGCGGTCGAGCGTCGCGCAGCGATGCGTTGAGAGTCTCGCCGATTATGACAGCGTGATCACCCGCCGCGGTCGATGTACAACGCTTGCACTCAACGTACGCCAGCACATCGTTGAGAAGTGGCACGCCGTTCTCTCCACTACTGAAGCCGATGCCCTCGAATTGCTGCGCGCCGGTGCTCGCGAAGCGGCGCGCGATGGCCTCCTGGGTCGACGCCAGAATGTTGACCGCGAAATACTCGCCTTCGAACAGCGTGTCATGCATCGATGCTGTCCTGTCGATACAGATCGCGATGAGCGGCGGCTCCAACGAGACCGAGGCAAACGCGCTCACTGTCATCCCGCGTGCGGCGCCCTCCGCGTCCGTGCACGTCACAACATTGACGCCGGTTGCGAAGCGACCCATCACGGCGCGAAACGCGTCGGGGTCGAGGCTCATACGCCGAACACCAGGAGCCGCGCAAAGTAGCCGGCCCTGAGTACCTCGCTTGCGGGAACGAAATCACCGGCCACTCCAACCAGGAGATCGGCCATCTCCTTGCGTCGGGAGAGGGCGCGGGCGGCGTGGTTGATGAGCGCAGGAACAGCCACCGTGCCCGCGATCAGTCTCTCGACCAGCCACTTTCCACCGAACTCCGCACGCCTCGCGGCGTCGTACGCCGCGAGCGCCGTCGCAGATTTGCCCGGTGATAGCGTTGCCGCTTCGGCCGCGAAAGGCGCCAGCAGCTCACCGCCTCTCAGCGCCGAGTACACGCCTTCGCCCGTAAAGGGATCAAAGAAGTCCGCAGCGTCACCCACGAGCGCCGCACCCGGCGACCATGCGTTTCGCGTGGACGAGGCGAACGGGCCGGTCGCGCGTACCGCCTCCACCCGAGCCGCGCCCGCGAACCTCGCGGCGAGATGCGGATGCTGTGCGAGCCATTCGTCCAGCATCGCACTCGGATCGCTTCCGCGTTCGCGCATGACACGTGCGGGAACGACCAGCGCAACGTTGGTGAGCCCATGCCCCACATCGGCAATTCCGACGTAACCGTCACGTTCGACGTGCATCTCGCCAACTTCGTTCACCCCGGCGACATTTCGGTAGTGCGCGACGAGCGCCACACGCCGCGGAAATCGTGACACGCGGGTGAGCCCGAGCCGTCTCCCGACCACGGAGCGAAGTCCGTCCGCACCGATCACGAGAGGCGCGTGGAGCTCTCGCGTTGCACCATCGTCATCCAGCACTGCCACACCGCACGTGCGGCCAAAGCCATCGCGCAGCACATCTGTAATGCGCGAACGCTCTGAGAGGCGCGCGCCAGCCGCCTGCGCCCGTGCCACCAGTATTGCGTCGAGCACGGAACGCCGCACTGCGATTCCGCGGTCGCGGAACGCGCGGAATCCATGATGCGCAGCGAAGCTGCCATGTATCTCGTAACCGTTGGGCGCGCGAACACGCATTCCCGTGAGGTGAGCCGGTCCGGAAGCGTCGACCGCTTCCATCGCACCCATCGCCGCAATGATCCTGGATGCCTGCGGACTCAGATACTCGGCGCAGACCTTGTCTCGCGGAAAGCTCGCGCGGTCCAGCAGCAGCACGTCGACGCCATCTTTCGCCAGGTGGAAGGCAGTCGACGCCCCGCCGGGGCCAGCACCCACCACGATCACCTGTGCCGCACGCGACGGTACTCGCGCTTCAGACAAATGTGCTCCCATTCGGCATCTGTCCGATCGCCCAGTAAACCATGATGCCTGCCAAAAAACCCGCCGCAGTAGATAGAATGTTGATTACGTCGTTGTCGAGCGTTTGGATCCCTCCGACGTGGCGACTTGGCCGCCCGCAGACGTGGATATTGCGCTCCGTCGCTTCGCCGCACTGATCGCACCATCGGCGCTCTTGCACGGTGGCGCCCATCACGGAATCCGCAATTGAACCACAGATCCCGCCTGCAAGGCAGGCAATTCCCGGTCCGCGGCCAAAGCCGAAGCCCACTGCCGAAGCTGCCACTACCAGAGCTCCCGCCACTGATCCGGCGACGCCGGCCGTGGTAAACCCGCCGGATTCTCCCGAACGCACGTACGACCCCGACGTAATGAGCCGCGGAATCCCGCCGTACCTGATGCCGATCTCCGTGGCCCAGGTGTCCGCCGACGACGCGGCGAGTGCGCCGAGTGCTCCCGCGGAGAGCCAGGGAGCGTGAAGGCCTGCCGAGACGGCTGCGCATAAGGCGTACACGCCGCCGTTCGCGATCACCTGCAGCCAGTCGCGCGCGCCGCCCTTGGAGACGATGCGCCCAACGGCAGGATCGCGGTCGGCCCCGGCAAATCGTCCAACTATCGTAGCAGCCGCGAAGTACACCGCGAGAATTGCCAACCATCGCCAACCCCCGACGGCGCAGAGAATTCCGGACGCGCCAGCCGCGATCATTCCGCTTCGCGACAACGATCCGGCCCTGTGCGCGGCTGCGGCGGCGGCCACGGCGAGCGCACCCCCCGCAACGACGCGGATCACTCCGGCGACAAAATGATCCGGCAAGAAAATTGTCTCGCTCCGCCTGGAGAGTTAACTTGGCGCTCTACAATGCCACCGGTCCATCCGATGCTCGTCGACCCGCTCGTGCCGCTTTCTCTCCTCGAAGCTCTACGCGAGGCTGACCGGCTGGACGGACAGGGTGATACTGAATATGCGCACGAGTTCCTCAACAAGCGGCTGGGGACTACGGACACTGTATTCATCCAGATCCGCCGCTACACCGACGCCGTGCGGCGCGGGCAGCCCATCCCCGAGCACGAGGTGGTGGCGCTGGCGCGGCTCATCGGCCGACGCCCCGACGCGGTCGAGCTTTTTCGTAGCGCCGGAATCGCGACCGCTCGAACCGCTTACGGCAGGCTCTCTGCGGTGAAGCGGGGAAGTGTCAACAGGTTGCCACGCGTTGTCGCGCGGCCCATGGCGCGGAGACAGGCTCGTAAGCTTGTCGCGCGATACTTCGGCGCATCGCTGGACCGCACGGGGAACGCACTCGCAATGGAGGTTCCAACACTTGCGCCTGTATCGGCGGGTGCATGCGAGCCCGGACGCGAGTATTACGATTCCGCGCTCCGCGAGCTGCTCACCCTGCTCACTCTTAGCTGACACTTTTCACGCTTCGCCAACGATGCTCTCAAATACACAGCTCGGCGAAATCCGCCGCGCCATTGCAGATGCCGGCGTCGATGCGTGGCTTCTCTACGACTTTCGCGGCATCAATCCGATCGCCGCGAGCATCGCCGGAATTTCCGGAATGGTCACGCGACGCTACTTCTGTTACATCCCCCGTGAGGGTGACCCTGTCGCCATAACGCATGCCATCGAGCAGGGGCCGTGGGAAAATTGGCCTGCCGAATGGACAAAGATCGTCTACAGTAGCTGGCGCGAACTGGAGGATGCGCTCACGAGCGTCGTTTCGTCCAGGCGCGTCGCGATGGAATACTCGCCGGGCGATGCCGTCCCGTATCTGGACCGGATTCCTGCCGGCGTGATTGAGATGGTTCGGAGCGCCGGTGCGGAAGTCGTCACGTCCGCCGACCTCGTCACGCGCATCTACGCTGTCTGGACCGCGGACCAGCTCGCTTCGCACGAGCGCGCTGCAGAGCATATCGCCCGCATCGCACGTGAGGCTATCGCGCTCGCCGGCGCGCGCGCCCAGAGCGGCGACCCGATCCGGGAATACGAGCTCGCGATGCTCGTTCGGGACAAGTTCGCGCAATTGGGCCTGTTCACCGATCATGGCCCCAACGTGTCCGTTGGCTTGAACGCCGCGAATCCGCACTACGAGCCGACGCCTGAGAGGTCCGCGATCTTAGCGTCCGGAGACATCGTGCTGATCGACCTCTGGGCGCGCGAATCCGACGGTGTCTATGCCGATCAGACCTGGATGGGGTCTCTCGGCGCGCCCAGCGCGGAGAACGTGGCGATCTGGGAAGCCGTGCGCGGCGCGCGTGACGCCGCCCTCGCGTTATTACGGGAGCGTATCGCCGCTGGCGCGGTCGTCACCGGGGGCGAAGCGGACGACGCCGCCCGAAAGTTCATCACCACCCGCGGTTTTGGCCCGCAGTTCATCCACCGCACCGGTCACTCGATCGACTCGCGCGATCTTCATGGGTCAGGACCAAACATAGATAACCTCGAATCACGCGACGTGCGCCGGCTGCTGCCGGGGATCGGCTTCTCGATCGAGCCCGGCATCTACATACCCGGCAGGGTCGGCATGCGAAGTGAGGTGAACGCCTTCGTGAAGGACACCGAGCTCCTCGTCACACCGCGCACTCCGCAACACGATCTGCTGATCGTGTAGCGCGGCGATCTCGTCCTCCCCGCGAAGCGGGGACCCCCGTCATCCCCGCGAAAGCGGGGACCCCTCGTCGTCCCCGCGAAAGCCGGGATCCCCTCGTCATCCCCGCGAAAGCGGGGATCCCCTCCTTCAGTGCACGACCGTGGTCCAGAGCCGCGGATCCTCAAGGCCGAGCCGCCACAGCGCGAACTTGGTTATGCCGGTTCGGCGAGCGGCACGAACGAGCGAATCGAGTAGGACAGCGTCGCTTACCCAAACGCTGAATCCCGGCCCTTCTGCGTGCAGCGTCGCCGAAGCAGGATCACGCAGCAGCGCGACGTGCGCGTCGCGGGCGAGCGCTTCCGCATCCGCGAACGACACAACCGATGTTGCGCTGTCCGTGCGCCAATCGTAGCCATACGTCGGGAACGCCGCTACGACGCGCGAGCTACCTATATCCGCCGCACGCATTCCCAACGCGCGCATTGCCCAATCCGGCGAAGAGATCGCTCCCGGCGGCGACGTTAGCCAGTGCTGGTCGTACAGCATCACCACAAGGAAGTCCACCGCGCCGAGCAGCGGCCGCCCCGGGTAGGACGCGGTGTCAGTGGCAGCGATCGCCATGCCGGCCGGTGAGACGCCGTGCGCCCGCGCCGAGTCGGCGAACGCCCCGCTCACACGTGTCAGTACGTCGAGATCAGCGGGCGTGTGTCCCTCGAAGTCCATGATGAGACCACGGTAGCCAGCCGAGCCAAGCATCGCGGCAAGTCGGCCAGCGGTTCGCCCGAGCACCGCTGAGTCGCTGGCGAGTCCTCGAATCGTCTCCGGGTGAAACCGGCTTCCGTGATACGACGTTACAAGCGCCATACGACGCCCATTCGCGGGATTTCTGGTTATCAACGGATCGGGAAAGAGCCGAACCGGCTGGAACGTGCCGCTGTCCAGGGTTATGAAGCCGGACACGACAACGTCCATCTGTGCGTCATGCGCAACGGCACTTGCCTCGCTTCTGGGGTCCCACGGTGCAGCGAAACCCCAGAACTCGGCGCCCGTCGCAGGCGGGCGCCCGCGCGCGGACGCGCACGACAATGCGGATACCACCGCAAGGCCAATGGTGAGCGCCCCAAGGTTGCATCGGACGTGGCTTCGGCATTGCACGGCTGGTATGGACGTCACCGTTGGTAAATTAGCAGACTCCACTCGCACGGCAGACGAAGCCCATCGAATGCAACTTACGAAACACCCTCTTGTTCTCATAACACTCGCGATTGCCGCCGCGTGCTCAGGTCGCGACAGAAGCTCCGCGCAATCAGTCGGCGATACCGTCGGGGCCGCTCACCGCGCCGCGATTCTGGGAAAGCCTACGGCACCGTACGCGGTGTTAGCGGTCGCCAGTCCCGGACGCATCGAAGGGCAGGTGACGTTCACCGGCACTCCGCCTGCGGACACGGCCGTGATCGTTCCAGCCGATCAGAATGGATGCGGTGTTCCTCTCACCGTCCAGCTTCTGGCCCGCAGCAACGGCAAGGTCGGAAACGTCGTGGTGTGGCTCACCGACGTCAGACAGGGGAAGGGGCTTCCCGCAGAGAGGCGCTACCAGCTCACGAACGACAACTGCGCGTGGAACCCGCAGGTCCAGACCGCCGTCACGGGCGGCGCGCTCAACGTCGTCAACTACGACCCGCTCGTCGAACGTGCGCTCGTCACCGATGTGTCCACGGGTGACACCGTTGCTGCCGCGCCATTCACCGATGATGGCCAGGTCATCCCGTACGACCGCCTGCTGCAGCACGCGCGCGTGCTTGAGTTCTCAATGGACAGTCGTCCCATGTCGCGGGCGTGGGTCGTCGTACTCGATCAACCGTATTTCGCGATCACGGATTCCCGCGGTGCGTTCAGCATCGAGGGCGTGCCCCCCGGACTCCACCACATTCGCGCCTGGCATCCCATGCTCGGCATCACGAATGGCACCGTGACCGTCGCAGCAAACGGCACGGCGACGGTCGAGCTCCGCTACTGACAGAGTGCGCGAAGGACTTACTTCAGGTATCTGTCAAACCACGCGAGTGATCTGCTGACCACGTCACGCTGGTGGTCCGGATTCGCGAAGTGGTGCCCCTCGTCCGGATATACGACGAGCTTTGTATCGACGTGTTCGTGTTGCAGCCCGCGCCAGAACTCGAACGACTGCGGCGCAGGGCACTCCGCGTCCCGCTCTCCAACCACGATGAGCGTCGGAGTGCGCGCGTGCGAGATGAAATCGATCGGGGAGCTGCGTGCGTAAACGGCGGGGTCTTCATAAGCGGTGGCGCCGAAGAACGGCACCATCCATTCGCTGATTCCGTTCTCTCCCGTGTAGCTCAGCCAGTTGGATAGGCCGGCACCGGCAACTGCGGCCCGAAAGCGCTGGGTTTGCGTGATTGCCCACATCGTCATGAACCCGCCATAACTCCAGCCCGTGATGCCGAGACGCTTCCCGTCAACAGGATACCGGCGAAGCACGGTGTCCACACCGGCCAGGATATCCCTGAGGTCGCCGTATCCGAAGTCCTTCACGTTCGCGCGCGTGAACGATTCTCCCTGCCCATAGCTTCCGCGCGGGTTCGGCATGAAGACGAAATATCCGTCTCGCGAAAGCGCCGCCTGCTGAGACGATGCCGCCAGAAACGTCGATGCGGTCGCGGACGAGGGCCCACCGTGAACGTAGACAATCATCGGGTAGCGCCGTGCGGGATCGAAGTCGCGCGGATAAATGAGGAATCCCTGAACGCTGAATTTCTCGCTGCTCCAGTGGACGCTCACCGCCTTCCCCCATGACCGCGTGACGCCGCTGTTCACACGCGTGATCTGCGTCCATCTGCCGATCTGCCCCGCCCAGAGCTCCGGCGCCGCCCCAAGCGATTCACGTACGAGCGCCACGTTCATTCCCGTCGAATCCGTCGAGATTACGGGAAGTCCCCGCCCAGGACCGGTCGAGATTGTCTCGTCGCCTGACCATAGCGGAGCCGTTGCGCCAGTGCGAATGTCCACCGTTGCGATCTCGGACCCGCCGTGCGACCACAGCGTCGCGATCAGCGACGTTGGCCCGCGCCATTGGAACGCAGCGAAAGATTCCCTGATGTCCGGTGTCATGTCGCGCGCGGTGCCGCCGGTCGCCGGGACAATGTACATGTCTCCCCCCGTCGAGCCCTGATCGCTCATCAGGCCGCCGATGAAAGCGATGGACTTCCCGTCGGGAGACCACTCCGGTTGCGCGATCTGCACCGCCGGCTTCGCGATGGAGCGCGCCGCGCCAGTCGCTGCGTCGATCGCATCGAGTCTCGCGACCCACCAGTTATTGTTGCCCGAGCCATTGGCTGCGCTTACGACAAGCTCACGTCCATCGGGCGACCACGCGAACTCATACACGTAGAGATCCGGCTTCGAAATTGTGCGCACGGCGCCGGTCCTCGCGTCGACGAGCGCAAGATGCTGGCGATCGATGTGCGTGTCCATCACACCGGTATCGCGCGGCGTCGCCGCGGTCGGGCCATTCGCTTCCTCCGCGGGTGCCGAATGGAGAATTGCGATGCGCGAACCGTCCGGGGAAAACCGCGGCGCGTGGATCTGGCCCGGAATGCTCGCCACGCGTCGCGGCCCGTCACCATTGGCACCAACGAGATAGAGCGCCGGCGTCCCCTCGCGGCTGGACGCTATGACTGCCAGCGTTCTACTGTCGGCCGACCAGGTGATCTCCGACATGCTTCCCGGAGCCGCCCCGGGAAGACGCACCAGCGTTGGTGCGTTCCTCCCGCCGCCAGCGGCAATCTCCAGAGCGTCGCCCTCGCTCCCGGCTGGGTTTGGACCGATCCACGCTACGTGCCGCCCGTCGGGCGACATTGCAACGGCGGCGAACTGTCGGAGAAGCGCCCCGGCGCCCGCGGTGCGGGGTATGCTCTGCGCCGCGGCAGCGACAGCGAATAACGTGCTGGCGGCGACGACGACCGGAAGTGCCCGAGGCGAGTGGTGGAATGATCGCGAAGCAAGCTTTGACAAGTGCAGCTCCCAGATAAGTGACGAGCCAGCATCCGAGCGCGGTGCGTGGTTCGTAGTGAACGCGGTGTCTACAAACTCTCGAGCGCTACTCGGTCGCCCGCGCGGAACTGACCGCGGTAGAGTTTCGCATACGTGCCTTCAGCATCGAGCAGATCCGTGTGCCGACCTGTTTCCACCACGCGCCCATGCTCCAGCACAACGACGCGATCAGCACGCAGTACGGTTGAGAGACGGTGGGCAATGATCAGGGTAGATCTACCCACCAACAGCTCCTCCATCGCTTCTTCCACAAGTCGCTCACTTTCCGAATCCAGACTCGACGTTGCCTCGTCAAGAATGACCAGCGCCGGGTTCTTCAAGAAGACGCGCGCGATGGCGAGACGCTGGCGTTGTCCGCCGGAGAGCTTCACTCCGCGCTCGCCCACTTCCGTATCGTAGCCCATGGGGAGACGCACGATGAACTCGTGCGCGTTGGCGGCACGCGCAGCGGCTTCGATCTCCGAAAGCTCGACCGATGAATGTCGGCCGGCCATTGCGTACGCGATGTTGTCGCGAACGGTTCCACTGAATAGAGTCGGCTCCTGCGGTACCAGACCGATCGATTCGCGCAGATCGCGCAGCGCGATGTCCCGTACGTCGAATCCGTCAAAGGTGATTCGGCCGCTGGATACGTCCCAGAAACGCGGCAGCAGCGATGCCACGGTAGTCTTGCCCGCTCCGCTTGGACCCACCAGCGCCACAATTTCACCGGGCGCAATGTGGAACGAAACGTCGTGAAGCGCGTCGGCGAGCTCGGGCTGGTATCGAAACGTGACGTGCTCCAGCCGCACCTCGCCGCGGTGCGGACGCGGCAGCGCTACCGGCGCGATCGGGTCAACGACGGTCGCGGCCGTGTCCAGCAGCTCGAAGATGCGACGCGCGGCGCCCGCCGCTTCCTGATATGCACCGAACAGTGATGCGAGCGATGCGACCGCGCCAGCTACGTAGATCGCGTACAACAGGAAGGAAACAAGCGCGCCGGCAGTGAGCTGGCCTGCGAGCACGAGGCGTCCTCCCTCCCACAGCACGATCACGACGCCGCTGAATCCGAAAAACGTAAGCGCCCCGAAGAAGACGCCGCGAACCCTGGCCCTGTCGACTGCCGCGCGTACCACGTCCGCCAGATGGCGATTGTACTTGCGCGACTCCTCTGATTCCGCCGTGAAGCTCTGCACCATCCGGATCTGAGCAAACGCCTCGTCTGCCGTCCCCGTCGCTTCCGCGATCCTGTCCTGCACACCCGTGCTCGCCCGCCGCAACATCCGCCCGAATACGAACGCGGCGCCGACGACCAGCGGCACTACGGCCAGCGTCGTCCCAGTGAGCGCAGGCTGCTTGATTGTGAGCAGAACTATAGCACCAACAAGGAATATCGACTGTCTCGCGAACTCGGACAGGTTCGTGCTCAGCACTGTCTGAAGCACGCTGGTGTCGGATGACAGCCTGCTCGTCAGCTCGCCAGTGCGCCGATCGCTGAAGAAGCCAGGCGAAAGTTGAATCAGGTGCGCGAACAGATCGGTTCGAAGGTTCGCGATGACGCGCTCCGCCGTCGCCGTAAGCAGGTACACCTGCACCATGTTCAAGAGCGCCTGCACCGCGAACAGCAGCATCAGGCCAGCGGCGATCTCGTTGAGCAGTCGCGGATTGCCATGCTGGAACGCCGTATCCAGCAGTACGGCTACTATCGCCGGAAACGCGAGCCCTGCTGCGCTCGCGGCCAGAAGACACAGCGTCGCAAGCGCAATGTGCCCGAGAAACGGCCGCACGCGCGGGAAGAGGCGCACTAGCGCCTTCGGTGATGCGGCCTTCCGCTCCTGCTTCTCGCCGCTCGCTATGCCACCCGTTGCTGCGGCTGTCGTCACTATCGGAAGACGTGGAGGTCCAGCACCATCGCAACGTAAAGCAGCGCGAGGTACAGCAGCGAGTAGTGGAACACGAATCGCGCCGTCCGCGTAGAATCGTCGGAGTTGAGACGCATCTTCACCACGCCGTATACGAGTGGGGCGCTCGTCACAATCGCGCTCGCCAGATAGAAAGTGCCGAACGCGCCGATACAATAAGGCAGAACCGACAGCGAGATCATGATCCCCAGGTACCACAGCATCTGGTCGCGCGTGTGCTTTTCGCCCCAGATGAGCGGTGCCATTGGGACCCCTGCCGCGCCGTAGTCGCGCTGCTTCAAGAGCGCCAGAGCCCAAAAGTGCGGCGGCGTCCAGTAGAAGATGATCAGGAACAGCGTCCACGCCGTGAGGTCGAGGTTGCCGCTGACCGCCGCATACCCCACAAGTGGCGGAATCGCGCCAGCAGCGCCACCGATGACGATGTTCTGCGGAGTGCGGCGCTTGAGCCAGTGCGTGTAAAGGAACACGTAACCGTAGAAACCCAGAAGTGCGAGCGCCGCCGTGAGAACATTCGCGAATCGCGCGAGCAGGAACGTCGCGGCTGTGGACAGCAGTACCCCGAACGCGAGCACGGACCGCGGCGTCATGCGGCCGCTCGGGAGCGGTCGCAATTTCGTGCGCGGCATGTGCGCGTCGATGTCCTGGTCCAGATACATGTTCACGGCGTGAGCACCCCCAGCCATGAGGTATCCACCCACAAGTACCGTGATCACCAGCGACACGTTAGGCGTGCCCGCCACGTACATGGCGGCGACTGTTGTCACGAGCAGTAGCGAGATGATCCGCGGCTTCGTAAGCGCCACAAGATCAGCAATCAGCGAGTGCGACCGCTCAGGCGCGACAGCGTCGGCGGAAGCAAGCTCCGGCGCAGTATTCACGTCGAGTGCGCCGTGCGACGCTCCGGCAGTGAATACAGCGAGAGTGCTGCCAGCGTGAAAAGCGCAAGCCAGACTAGTGTTCCAACCGCCTGGTGCAACGATCGCCAGCCGGGCGGCAAGCGCAGCTCGACCATCCCCGCCGCCACGATGATCTGACCGAAAATCGCCGTCAAGCCAAACCATGCGGCACGGCGAATGAGCGGCGATTCTCTGCGGCGCTGCACGCCCACCACGACGCCAATCATGTGAAAGAGCAGCAGAAACGCCAGCACTCTGTGCGTCACCTGGATGTAGAGCGGCGTTCCCGTCACGAGCACAGATCGGCACGAGGGGAATCCCTGACACGACACATTGGCGCCTGGCACATTCGCGGTGAGCGCGCCGAACACAAGGATGACGAACGCGAGCGCCACGGCGACCCGCGTCGAACGATACGTGCGCGCCGACGCGACCCCCGTACCATCGAAGCCCCAACCTCCGGCACGCAACGCCGTGAGTGAAAGAACGGCAAGCAGTGTCATCGCGATCGCGAGATGCGTCACGATCACGTACGGGTTGAGCGACAGCTTGACCGTGATCGCGCCGAACACCGCCGCGACCAGCACGAGTCCGGTCGCGACCGCTGCCGACCGGAGCACACCGCCGGCTCCCCCAACTCCGCGCTGATGCCGATGCGCGTACGCGGTCGCAAGTAACGCGAGAATGACGATCGTAACGGTCGCCGCGATGTAGCGGTGCGTCACTTCTATAATGAGATCCGGGCGCTGCAGCGGCGGAATCAGAAACCCCTGGCACGTTGGCCAGTGGTCGCCGCACCCCATTCCCGATCCGGTTATGCGCACGATCGCGCCGAACATGATCTGCACGAACGCCAGCGCCACCCCCGCGTACGCGAGCAGACGAATGCCTCTCATTCCGCCCGGCCGCTCACCGCGACCGCCACGCTCGCCCGGCGCCGGCAACAGCTCATCGCCCATCGTTACAACACCCTCCACGCCGCCCAGAACACTGCGGCCAGCGCGACCGCCGGCAGCACGCCCCACACCATTTCGACGAGCCTGGGCGAGCGCGGCATGTTTGAGGCCGGCACTACATCGTTCGGCGGAAAAAAAGCCGACCGCAGTATCAGCAGCTCGGCGATGACCGTGATGGCGAGACATGCCCAGAACAGGGCGCGATGGGTCTCCATTATGAACTCGAAAGCTACTCGCCAACCGCCGCACCTTACAGTACCGTTGTTGATGCCTTCCGCCTTGCCGCGCCGGATCGGACTCTGGAGCGCCGTCGCAGTCCTCGTCGGATCGACCGTAGGGTCCGGCATCTTTCGCTCGCCAGCTGGCATCGCCGAACGTCTGCCGGGCCCGCTCCCCATGCTCGCATTGTGGGTCTTCGGCGGTCTGGTAGCACTCTGCGGCGCCCTCACTCTCGCCGAGATAGCAAGCGCCTATCCCGACACCGGCGGCGTGTACGTCTACATCCGGGAAGGGTGGGGCCGCCTCCCCGCATTCCTGTTCGGATGGGCCGAGCTCGTTGTCATCAGGGCCGCAGCGCTTGGCGCCATCTCGACGACGTTCGCCGAGTACCTGCTTCGGTCGATCGGCCACAACCCCGCATTGGCGCCGTACAACCAGTGGGTACACTACATCGCAGCAGTTTCAATCGCGGTGATGGGGATACTCAATTACGTTGGCGTGAAATGGGGCACGCTCGTGCAGAACACGCTCACGATCCTCAAGTGTGCGGGGCTTCTCGCCATTGAGATATTCGCACTCGGCGCATTGCCGAGCACCGGCGGCCATTTTACACCGGTGGCGCCCGCCGGCAGCTTCGGGTTCGTTCCGTTCGCGCTCGCGCTGACTTCTGTGCTCTGGGTCTACGACGGATGGGCCGACGTGAGCTTTGTGGGAGGCGAGGTGAAGGATCCTGAGCGCAACCTGCCCAAGGTTCTCATCTTTGGCACTCTCGCCGTGATCGCGCTGTATCTCCTGGCAAACGTTGCCTACCTGTCCGTGTTGTCCATCGACGAGATGCGGCATTCCAAACTCGTTGCCGCCGACGTCGCGCAGAAACTCGTCGGAACCCCCGGGGTGGCCGCGGTCGGCATCATAGTCATGCTCTCAGCGCTGGGCACGCTTGCCAGCTCCATGCTCACGGGCCCACGCATCCTCTTCGCGATGGCGACCGATGGGCTGCTCTTCCGCCGACTCGCGCGCGTGCAGCCGCGCTTCCAGACGCCAGGCGCCGCGATTCTTCTCGCAACCGCGCTCGGCGTCGTCTTCGTTATGCTACGCACGTTCGAGCAGCTCGCCGACACGTTCGTGACGGCAATAATCCCGTTCTACGCTCTGGGCGTGGCGGCCATCTTCCCACTCCGAAGGAAGAGAGCCGGCTACGCCCCAGCGGTGCGCGCAATTTGGTATCCGGTCGCGCCAGTGGTATTCGTACTGGCGATCCTCTACCTCCTGGGAAGCGCTCTCGCCGATCCCACCGCGCGGACCCCGACGCTTGCAATCTTCGCCGTAATCTTCTCAGGGCTTATCTTCTATCCATGGTTGAACCGGACGATCGTTCGATAACAGCTTTGCAACTTGTTGCTGTTGCCCCCTGCCCCAAATCGCAAAATTTCCGTAAAATGTACCCTTCCTCAAACTGAGAGAATGCATGCTCAAGACTCGTATGGTCACGGCGCTGAGCTTGGCTGCCGTTTGCTTTCTTGGGACCGGAAGGTCCGCACGCGGTCAGAATATCACGTCGGGATCCATTGCCGGCACGGTCACTGACGAAACCGGCGCGCCCATCGAGGGCGCCCAGGTTCAGGTTCGCGACAATTCAACCGGTGTGATCACGCGGGCCACGACCCGTGACGCCGGACGCTATCTCGTTCAGGGTCTCGAGGTCGGCGGCCCGTACTCGGTTACAGTTCGCAGAATCGGCTTTGCACCACTCGCCAAGGACGGCCTGCGAGTCACTCTGAGCCAGATCACGCGCGCTGACTTCAACCTTACGCGACAGGCCGCGACACTGACCGCGGTGCAGGTGCGCGGCGCAACGGCGAACGCGGTGATATCCGCGGCCAAGACCGGCGCGGGCACGACCATCTCCGATTCGTCGCTGCGCCGTCTGCCCACACTCAATCGCAACTTCGCAGACTTCGTGTCGCTCGTTCCCCAGGTGTCCACCACTACCGGCTATCTCTCGGGGGGTGGCGTCAACCTCCGCCAGAATGCCATCCAGATAGACGGCGCCGCGGCCGGCGATCTGTTCGGCCTTGGTACCACTGGTCAGCCCGGCAGTCAGGCAAACGCCAAGTCCATTCCGTTGGAGTCGGTAAAGCAGTACCAGGTGCTTCTCTCCCCATTCGACGTGCGTCAGGGAAACTTTGGCGGCCTCCTCATCAACGCCGTCACCCAGAGCGGGACGAATGAGTTCCACGGGAGCGCGTACGGATATTCACAGACCCAGAACCTCGAGCGCTCCCAGCCTTATCTGAACCGGTTCCTCAAGCAGCAGTACGGCTTCTCCCTCGGCGGCCCGATCATCAAGGACCACCTCTTCTTCTTCGTGAATCCCGAGCACGAAAAGTACCAGACGCCCGCGGGAGGATCGTATATAGGTTCCCCCGACCAGTACGTGTCCCAGGCATCCATCGATCAGTTCAACAACGTTCTCACCAACACCTACGGTCTCGCGAGCGGCGGTACCGGTGCGCAGGTGCAGAAGCTCAATCCCAAGACCAACATCTTCGCACGTGTCGATGCATACCTGCCGCTGAATACCCGTCTTGTGCTGCGTCACAACTACGCCAGCGCTAACAACATCAGCTTCGGTCGCGGCGCCGCGACCTCGGCCAATCCGAGCTTCGCGCTCACGTCCAACCAGTACGGCTTCAGTGACAAGACGAACTCGTCGGTCGCCGAATTTCTCACCAATCTTCCGAACGGCGTCTTCAACGAGCTGCTGCTGAACCTCACGAGAACGACGGACATCCGCAGCGTACCCGTTCATTATCCCCAGATCACCGTACGCGGCATCCCGCGCATTGACGGATCCACCGGAACGGCGCAATTCATTGCAGGTACGGAAGCTTCGTCGCAGGGCAACTCGCTCGATCAGCGCACGTTCGAGATCACGGACAACTTCACGTTCCCCGTCGGCGACCACCACATCACGATCGGTACCAAGGATCAGTTCTACCACCCGATCAATCTTTTCGGGCAGAACTCGCTGGGCTCGTGGACGTTCAACAGTCTGGATTCCCTCAACCGGGGATTGGCTTCCAACTACGTCGTCAGCGCGCCGTCGCCAACGGATCCGGCGCACGGCATCGCGTCGTTTCACGCAGCCCTCTACGCGTACTACATCGAGGACGTGTGGGCGGCGACTCCCACGCTCAACGTCACGATGGGTGCGCGTTGGGACAAGCCGAACTTCCAGCAGACGCCACCGCTCACGCAGGCCGTTTTGGACCAGTACGGTCGCAACACGAGCGTGGTTCCCACGCGCGGGCAGTTCTCGCCGCGAGTCGCGTTCAACTGGGATGTGACCGGCGATCAGCGGAACCAGATTCGCGGCGGAATCGGCTATTTTAGCGGACCGCCCCCGTTCGTGTACCTCTCCAACGCGTTCGGCAACTCCGGTTCCAGCGGGTTCGTCGCACTCACATGCAATGGCTCGGCGCTCACCGCCAACTCAAAGACGTCGTTCCTCATACCACAGTTCAACGCCGCCAACATCGGGAGCCCCCCGACGACCTGCGCGAGCGGTACCTTCGGCGGAAACACGATCCCGGGTGCCACGATTACCGGCCCGTCCGCAGGTTCAGCTGTCAACACGATCGACCCGCACTTCCGTTTCCCGCAGTACCAGAAGATCTCCGCGGCGTATGACCATCGCTTCTCCAATGGCCTGGTCAGCACGGTCGAGGGTCTCTATACCAAGGCCATCGTAAACGCGTTCTATCAGAACCTTGCCCTCACCGGCCCCACGGGCATCCTGGACTATCGCGGCCGCATACTGTACGGCAACCTTACTGCCACCGGCGGCACGCCGAACACTCTCGGAAGCCGCACCCAGGTGCTCGATCTCACTAACACGCACGGAGACTACAGCTACAGCCTCACCGGAACGCTCCAGAAGTCCTTCTCGGATCGGTTCGAAGGCTCGCTGTCATACTCGTACATGCAGGCGCGTGACGTTGCAAGCATCACCAGCAGCACGGCAGGATCCAACTATCGTTACCAGCGCGATATTACCGGCTCGCTCAACGACATGAGCCTTACCCGCGCGAAGAACGAGCAGCCGCATCACATCGTCGCCACCGGCACCTACAGCTTCAAGACCAAGACGAACATCTCGTTCATCTATCAGGGATCTTCGGGCGCGCCGTTCGACTACGTGTACGGCTCGGGATCCGGCTCCGGATCCGGCGACGCCAACGCCGACGGCAATTCCCAGAACGATCTTGTTTACGTTCCGCGTGACGTACGCGATCCCAACGAGATTCTTTTCACTGGCTACAACGATCCAACCAAGGCCAATGCGGTCGCCGCCCAGCAGGCAGCGCTGGACAAGTTCATCAGCGGCGTGCCGTGTCTCGCCCAGAATCGTGGAAAGCTGCTCAGCCGCAACCTTTGCCACAATCCGTGGAGCAACGACGTCGATGTGAGCATTGCCCAGTCACTCGAGGCGTTTCACGCACAGAACCTTACGCTCCGTCTCGACATCATCGATTTCGGAAATCTGCTCAACCCCAAGTGGGGACGGCAGTTCTACTCTGACCAGGGCTCAACCTGCGGATCCATCTGCAGCGCAACCATCCTACTCACCCAGAGCGGGAACAAGCTCGGCACCGTCACGAATGGCGTGAGCTCGACGCAGGGCATATACACGTTCGACACGACCCTGCGCCCATACAGCGCACAGAACGCGTCGTCCAACTACCGCATGCAGATGTCGCTGCGGTACAGCTTCTAGCCGCTGCAGAGTTACAGCGCAGAACGAGCCGGCACGGGAATTCCGTGCCGGCTCGTTTGCTTTAGGATTCGTCGTAAAGTTCAGAGCGACGATACGAAGCCCGTCATCCCGAGAAAACGCGTCATCCCGCCGAAGGCCGGGATGACACGCTTTGGCGGGACGACACGCGTCCGTCGACAGGATGACGCGCTCTCAGCCCTGACACATCATCCCGCCGACATTCCCGCTCCCAGAAACCGAACGCTATTTAGTATCCAGCCTCGTGCCCGCTTCTGGCTCAGAACACCTTGACGTTGATGTACCGCTTCGGATTCTTCTTGATGTCGGCGACAAGGCTGTCCATTCTGCCGAGCAGTGAATGCACATCGTTGTAGAGCGCCGGATCGTTCACGAGCTTGGCGGCCGATCCATTGCCGCTATCCACCTTGGCCACGATCTGCCTGAGTGCGCGGCCCGTCGAGTCGAGCGACTGGGTGAGCGCATTCATGTTGTTGCTTGCGGACCGGATGTTCTTGAGTGTGGAATCGATCTTCGCGGAATCAACCGCCGAAGTCGCGCGACGGAGTGATGCCATCGTCGCCGTAAGCTGCGTCGATTGTGTAGCAGCGATCCCGCTCAGCTGCGTGATCAGTTTGTTGGTGCCGGCGAGACTCGCGCGAAGATCGGCGAGGCCACCGTTGGCGACCAGCTCCTTGTTCATTGCAGTCATCAGCGTGTTTACCGAGCTGCTGATGGAATCCGCTTTCGCCGTCAGTTGTGCGATTCCCGCAGACGGCGCGCCCGTGGTAACTGTGTCGCCCGCTACGTATTTCGCCCCGGACCTTAGCGGCGTGAAGTTGACCGCAACGTCGCCGAAGATCCCGTTCGGCACGACGGTCGCCGGGCTCTGCTTCGGTATCGGTTGCGCGCCGGTGATCCTGAGTTGCGTGAGTAGCGTTCCATCGGGCTCGAAGTTGACGTCAGATACGTAACCAACCGTCGCGCCGCTCACCCATACAGGGGCACCGGTCTTGAGCCCCGCGCCCCACGCGAATCGCGCAAAGAGAGGGTAACCCTTGGACAGGCCGCCGCGGGCGAGCCAGATCGACCCCACCACGGCGAGTACCAGTCCGATTATGATAACCACGCCAACCAACACATCATCACGAGTCTTTTTCATATTCTGAGCTTGGGTCAGCCTTGCAAGTAAGGCGCGAGCAGCGCCGCGGTGAGAGCATCAAGAATCAGGATCGCCACCGACGTGATGACGACCGCCGTCGCCGTACTGCGTCCCACTCCCTCGGCGCCCGCATTCGCGTTGTAGCCCTCATAGGAACAGAAAAACGCGATCGCCGTACCGAATACGGTGGCCTTGATGAGCGAGTAGATGATCTGGAACGGTGCAAAAGCAAGCTGAAGCCCTGCCATGAAGTCGGACGGCAGGATATCCGTCGCGATGATCGACGTCAGAAATGCCGTGCCCACGCCCACCGTGTCCGCGAAGACGGTGAGAATAGGAAGCATGATGATGGCTGCCAGTAGCCGCGGCACCACCAGATACGCGATCGGGTCGTACGCCAGGGTCTCCAGCGCGTCGATCTGCTCGGTCACGCGCATCGTCCCGATCTCGGCCGTCATTCGTGCCCCAACCCGGCCGGTCAGCACGAGACCCGTCAACAGCGGTCCGAGCTCGAGCACCTGCATCAGGCGCACGGACAGCCCGATGATCGAGAGCTGCACGCCCGGGAAGAGCTGGTAGCGCACCTGGATCGCGATCACGCCGCCGATGAACGCGGCGACGATCACGGTCAGCGGGATCGACCCCACACCAATGCCGCGCATCTGCCGGATCGTCTCGGGCACGAACGTCGCCGGATCGCCCAACGCCCGTCCGATGTCACGCAGGAAATATCCCCGCGCGCCGACTTGCCGGAACGCGCCGATGAACCCCCGCGTGATCCGCCGGAAAAATCGGATGCTCGTGCGCTGGACCACCGGGAACTGCTGCGTCTCACGCCCGCCGCCGGCGTCGAACGGTCGATCGAGCTCGCTCAACGTCGCACCCGCGCGAGCAGGGCGATTCCGACAACGAAGAACAGGATGTTGGGCAACCACGCGGCCAGCTCGGGCGTGATCAGTGCCTTCGCTCCAACGGCCTTGGTGAGCTGGATGAGCATGAGGAAGGTGATGGTAGTCGCGAGGCTCACGCCGATGCCGAACGCCGTCCCCCCGCGCTGCGAGCTCGTGGCAAGGGGCGCGCCGAACATCGCGATCACCAGGCAGGTCACCGGGATCGCGATCTTGAGCATGCGCTCCACGCGCAACACGTTCGCGTCGCCGCCCGATCGCTCCAGCGACCGGATGAAGCGCGTCAGCTCGCCAAACCGCATCTCCTGCGGGCTGCGCGGCTTGGCCATCAGCTCGATCGGCCGTTCGCTCATCCGGCGGTCCGACAGCCGGTCGAAGCTCACGTCCAGGCTCGGCGTGCTGTCCTTGATGATGTGCATGTCTCCCGCATCGAGGGCCCACTGCTGCTTCGCGTCGTTCCAGCGGGCGCCCTTCGACGAGATGAGCACCGTCGGATAATCCGGGCCGAGTCCCTTTCGTTCGATCTGGACGTGATCCATCGTCCCCAGCGTCACGTCCAGCGCCTGCGCCTTGTACACCCGCCCATACTCGGCGGCGAACGCGAAATTGCTGCGCTGCGTGCCCGACTGGGCCTTCTCTTCCTGCAGCAGGTCCTGCCGGCGCGAGTCCGTGATCGGCACGATCTCGGCAATCCCCAGGTCGAGGAGCGTCGCGAGCGACGCTCCCAGCATGATCGGCATGATGAAGCGATAGAAGCTGATGCCCGACGCGTTGGCCGCCGTCACCTCGGAGTGTCGCGTGAACGCGCCGATCGAGAACACCGTCGCGAACAGCACCGACGCCGGCAGCGCCATGAACATCGACTGCGGCATCCAGTACACGTAGCTCAGCGCCAGATCGGACAGCGGGATGTTGCGGTCGAGATAGACGTGGAGCTTCTCGGTCAGGTCGATGATGATCAGCAGCAGCGGCAGGCCGAGCGCCGTCGAGCAGAAGATCTTCACCCACTCGCTGAAGACGTACTTGTCGAGCGGCCGGATCCAGTGACGCGTCACGCGACCCCGCCGGGCAGGCGTCGCGACCGGGGGCCACGCCCGAACCAGCCCCTCACCCGGTCGATCCGGTCGGACCAGTCGCCGCCGCGCCCCGTGTTCTGATCGCGGCCCATGCGAAACAGCAGCACCAGCCCGACGACCGTGAGGATCACGTTCGTCCCCCACATCGCCCAGAACGGCGGCACGATGTCGGCGTTCGCCAGTGCCTCGCCCCCCACCAGTCCGACGTAATACAGCGCGAACACCAGCAGGCTCACACCGAGCACGAGCCCCACCCCGCCGCGCGGGAAGCGCACGGCGAGCGGCGCGCCGAGGATCGCAAAGATCAGGCACGCCGCCGCGAGCGAGAACTTCTTGTGAATCTCGATTTCGTATCGATTGCGTTGGCGCGTCGCCATGTCGAGCCGCATCTTCGCTTCTGCCAGACGCGCATCGTTCAGGTTGATGCTCGGCTCGATCAGCGGGCCCGCACGAGACGTCAGGCCGTTCCCCGGCGCGCGGGACGGCGTGGCGGCGGGCACCGGGGAAAGGATCGGCACCGTCACCGGCGGAAGGCCGATCGCGCTCCGGCTCGGCTGCAGCACCCGGGGCTCGGCTGCCATGCGCGCTGCGTTTCGCGCGATCATCGCTCGCCGGGCGCTGTCGGTCGGCAACACCGCGCCGCCGACAGCCGACGTCACGCTATCCGCGCGCGCACGCCGCGTCGTCGTATCACGCGCCGTCGTGTCACGCGCCGCGGCCGTATCGCGCCTCGTCGTCGTGTCCTGGCGCGCGACCCGCCGGGGTGGCAGCTCCGCCGCCTCCAGCTCCTTCACATGGAGGACGTCGTGCAGCAGCGTGCAGTACACCCAGCCGATGCCGCCGGCCTGCGGCAGCTGCTTCGCCGGCATCGGCTCCGGGCTCGTAGCCATCATGGCGCGCGCTGGATGCTTCGCGATGTCATACTCGCGCTGTGCCTCGCGGAAGGCGCCATCGGCAAGCCGTAGCCGGTCCTGCAT
>JALYTX010000126.1 GCA_030854055.1 Gemmatimonadota bacterium
CCCGCGATCGCCAGCCGCCGTACGACGCGCCGCGCCGGCTCGCGTGAGCGAGCGGCACGCGGTGTATGCTCGTGTGCGCACGATCCTGCGCACCGTTCTCGTCGTCGCCGCTGTCGCGTGCGTGCAGTCAGGTCTGCAGGATAGCCGCGACAGCTCGGCCGCGGACGCCGCGATGGCCAACGCCCGCGCCGCCGCGTATTCGGCGAATGGCTCGCTCACAGTCACGGAGTCGGGCTACGGCCCGCTCGCGATCGGAATGACCATCCGCGACGCGGCCGTGGCGATCGCGGCACAGCCACCATCGCTGACGGACTCTGATAGCGCCTGCGCTTACATCAGCCTGTCGACCATTCCCTCCGGCGTGCGTGTAATGGTCGTGCACGACACCGTAGTACGTGTCGAGGTCGATTCGGCCCCGGTGGCCACCGGATTGGGGGCAGGAATCGGGGACAGTGAAATGCGCGTGCGCGATCTGTACGGCTCGCGAGTTTCGGTCCAGCCGCACAAGTACGCACCGAAGGGTCATTACATGATCGTCTCTCCCATTCCGCCCACCGACAGCGGGTTGCGTCTTGTCTTCGAGACGGATGGAGAGCGCGTAACACGGTATCGTGCCGGCCGTCTTCCGGAAGTAATGTGGGTGGAAGGCTGCGGATGACGCGCTGGTTCGCCTCCATCGTGCTGGCTGCGGGAGGTGTTGCACTGTGCGCGGCCACAGGGCACGCGCAGCTCCGGCGCGTGAGCATCACCGTCGACGCACACGATTCCCTCGGTACGTTCGATCCCCTCGAGGCACTCGGCTCGACCATAGACGGACACGTGCAGGATGCAACGCTGCACATCTTCACTCGTAACAACGTGGCGGCAATGAAGTCCGCCAACTTCCATTCGATTTCCTACCGCACGCGCACCGAGCTCGGCATGGAAGTCTGGCACTGGAACCCGCACGGTCACTGGAGCGACCCGGCGCACGCGCGCGGATACTGGACATCGAGCGACTCGATCGGCGCGCCGATCCGGGTCTCGTACGGCTTCCGGCTGCCGCGGCGCGGCAACTCGATCGACCAGGCAAACGATGACGGCTACTCGCGCCTCACGGACGGAGACACGTCGTCCTACTGGAAGAGCAATCCGTATCTGGATCCGCACTACACGCACGAACCGGCAACGAGCCATCCGCAATGGGTGGTTGTCGACCTCGAAAAAACGATTGATGTGCGCGCTATCCTGATTCGTTGGGGCGTACCGTTTGCAACGCGTTACGAGATACAGTACTGGCCGGGTGAGCAGCCCAATGGTCCCGACGACAACGTCGACGGCGCTGGCTGGGTGACGTTCGACAACGGCGCTGTCGCCGGCGGAGCCGCCGCTTCGGGAGGCGACGCGAGGATAACGCTGTCGCTTCACGCGGTACCGACGCGCTGGGTTCGCATACTCATGCACGCGAGCTCGCACTCCGCGCCCACCGGCTCGAGCGATCCACGCGATGCAATGGGATTCGCAATGCGCGAGCTGGAACTGTACACCATGTCGGCGGGTCGCCTGCGCGCGGTTACGCGGCACGGAAGGAACGCGAAGGATCAGACTCACACGTTTGCGTCAAGTACCGATCCCTGGCACCGTGCACGTGACAAGGATTCAGGCACCGAGCAGCCGGGCATTGATCTCATGTTCTCGAGCGGGATCACGCGCGGCCTTCCGATGCTCACACCCGTGGGCGTGCTGTACGACACGCCGCCGAACGGTGCGGCGCTGCTTCGCTACCTGCGTGCGCGCCGGTACGCAGTGCCGCGCCTCGAGCTCGGCGAGGAGCCCGACGGCCAGTTCGCGTCGCCGGACGACTTCGCCGCACTCTACATACAGATTGCAGACTCGCTCCGCGCCGTGGATCCGTCAATTTCGCTTGGCGGTCCGTCGTTTCAGGATGCGCGCACGAAGGTAATGATGGCGTGGAAGGACGGTGCGACCGATGTGCGGTCCTGGTTCGCGCATTTCCTCGACGCGCTGACGTCGCGTGGACACGTGCGTGACCTGTCCTTTATCTCCTTCGAGTTCTACCCATTCGACAACACGTGCGGGGGGACGGCGCCTCAGCTGGCCCAGGTCGCGCGCAAGGTCCGCAAGGCCGTCGAGCAGTTCCGCGCTGATGGCGCTCGTCCGGCGATTCCGCTCCTCATGACCGAGTATGGTTACTCGCCGTTTTCTACGGACGCCGAGATGGATCGCGCAGGCGCGATCCTGAATGCGGAAGCCGTGGCGGAGTTCCTCACAGTCGGCGGTGCGCAGACGTTCTATTATGGGACCGAGCCGAGCACACTGGACAGGAACACCACGTGCAATTCATGGGGCGACAACACGCTGTTCATATCCGACGACAACCGCAGGATAACGGCGAAAAACTCGACGTATCACGCGGCGCGCATGGTGACGACGTTGTGGGCAGACTCCGCGGGCGGAACGCACACCATCCTCGGGACCCGGGTGAGCTCAGTCGACAGCGTCGCGACCGTGGGCGCGTACTCGCTGCGGCGACCGGACGGACGGATCGCGATACTTGTGGTCAACCGCGACCCGGCCAGGAGCTTCCGTGCACTGGTGAGCGGTGTCGCGGGTTTGCAGCTGGAGGTCTGGCGTTTTTCAGCCGCGGAGTACGTATGGCACGCGCGCGGCGCGTCCGGATTCGCGTCGCCGAACCGCGGTGCGCGTCTCGCGATCGAGACCACCAGCGCCGCGATTGTTCTGCCGCCGTATTCTGTTACTGTAATGCGCGAGAGGTAATGCGGGAACGGTGATGCGGAGCGGTAATGCTGGGATGTTCGCCCGAGCATCACGTTGCTACATGTCGAACTCGCGCGCGAACGCCACGGCGAACGAGAATGTCTTGGCGCGGCTGCGAGTCTCCATGACGTCGGCGACACGCTCGAGGCGTGCTGGAATCGCGAGGATCGTTTCCTGCGCCTTCTTACCAATGTCGTTGAGACCGCTGAGGGTATCGATGGCCCAGTAGCGGACCTGCTCCTCCACGATTTTCAGGTAATCGCGCGGCCCATAGATGCCAGCACGCCGGATGACGTCTGCCATCTCGCGAAAGTTCGGCATGTTGACGCCCGGCATGTCGATGGACGGCATGATGGCAGCGGCAGATTCGAGTGCGCGATTGGGGTCGCGTGCCAGCACCTCCGCGAACACGTTTCTGTAGAACACGTAGTGGCGTGCCTCTTCCTTCGCGACGTTGGAAAGCACCGTCCCGATCGTCGGCTCGTAGGCGCCCGCCAGCTTCCCCGTGTTCGCATGACTTACCTGCGTCGCTCGCTCCTGGAGCGTGGTGTACACGAAGACGCGGTACGGATCCTTGTCCCAGGTCGGCTCGAAGCCCGCCTTGAGGTATTCGAACTGCATCTTTTCTATGACGGGGTTGTTCAACACCTGGCTGTCACGCGAATAGTCGTGCAGCACCGCGCCGTGTCTGTCCTCTTCCGCGGTCCACAGGTTGGTCCACTTGGACCAGAACGTGTCGCCGCCCAGATACACCGCCAGGAGCCTATGAAAATGCGGAAGGCCCTCCTCGGTGAGAAGATTCAGCGCAAGCGCAACACGGGCTGGAGTGCTGACGCCCTCTGCGCGGCGCCGAAGCTCCTGAATGTGGCGGTCCGGATCCGTGTCAGGAGCCGCAGAAAGCAGCTCGCTCGGGAACCACAGAATCCGCTTGGATTCGTGCGCCTCCATAAGATCCCGAACGACCCCTTCGAGATCGGCGAGCACCTCGACCTTGGCGAGCGTCTCTGCTTCGGCGGTGGTCATGCTACGGATGTTGTCATTCCTTCAAGTTAGCCCAAAGATTCGGGGATGCCAGCAGGAGCGTCGGGTCGTCTGATACGCCGGAAGCGTCGCTGGCGGATTGCCAGGAAGGCATTCGATCCCGGACGGGCACGGGTTCCGCTAACTTTCGAAATTGCCCCACAACAACGGACCAAGCGTGTCATTCAGCAGTTTCAAACTCGACCCAAATCTTCTCAAAGGTCTCAAGGAGCTCGGCTTCGTACGGCCGACCCCTATACAGCTCGACGCGATCCCGCCCGCAATGGCGGGCCGCGACGTTCTCGCCTGCGCCGCAACCGGCAGCGGCAAGACGGCCGCGTTTCTATTGCCGATCCTTCACAACCTCATTACGAAGCCGCGCGGCACCACGCGCGCGCTGGTGGTCACTCCGACGCGCGAGCTCGCCGCGCAGATCGCCGATCATCTCAACGAGATCGCGGTACACACTCCGATAACGAGCGCAGCGATATTCGGCGGGGTCGGCATGTCACCGCAGGAGCACGCGTTTCGCAGTGGCGTCGATGTACTCGTCGCGACGCCCGGCCGGCTGCTGGACCACCTGAGACATTCATACGCCAGGCTGGACAAGCTCGAATATCTGGTGCTGGACGAAGCTGACCGCATGCTCGATATGGGGTTTCTGCCTGAGATCCGGAAGCTGCTACGGTTCCTCCCCGCCAAGCGCCAGACGCTGTTCTTCAGCGCGACGATGCCGGCGCCGATCGTGACGCTGACGCGGGAAATGCTGAGCAACCCCGCGACAATCCGGATCGAGCGAAACTCCGCTCCGCCCACCGGGATCACGCAGGCCGTGTATCCCGTGTCGCAGGAGCTGAAGGCCGCGTTGTTCCTTGCGCTTCTCAAGCGCGGCGAGATGAACCAGGCTCTGGTGTTCACGCGCACGAAGCATCGCGCCAACCGCCTGGCCGACTTTCTGGTGCGAAACGGAGTGAACGCGGACCGCATCCACGGCAATCGCTCGCAAACCCAGCGAACCGCGGCACTTGCCGGGTTCAAGAGCGGCACCTCCAAGGTCCTCGTTGCAACCGACATTGCCGCACGCGGAATCGATGTCGAGGAGCTCGGCCACGTAGTGAACTTCGACGTTCCACTGGTGCCCGAGGACTACATCCATCGCGTTGGGCGCACCGGACGCGCCGATGCCACCGGCGAAGCCTTCACCTTCGTTGCGCCCGACGAGGAGGGTGACCTGCGCAACATCGAGAAGGCGGTAGGCAAGCGGCTTCCGCGCGTGACAGTCCCGGATTTCGACTACAATGCGCGTCCGGACCAGAAGCTGGAAGTCCCGAGGGGCGAGCGAATCGCGGCGATCCGCGCCAAGAAGGCCGAGGATCGCGCGCGTGCCGCCGCCAAGGCGGCTCGACGGGGCGGCCAGCCGGCAGCGCCGAGCAGTCGCGGAGGATCGTCGGGCTCAGGATCGTCGGGCTCAGGATCGTCCGGCGGACGCTCCGGAGCGCCAAGCCGTCCATCGCGCCCCAGCGTTCCCGGCACCAACAAGCCCCGACGCGGCGGCGGCAGCGGCAGCAGCGCTGGTGGCCGGCCACAGCGGCCCGCGCGGTAGCCACGGGCTCCCGGTACGTTTCCCGTTGACGCTCGCGGCGGCAGAGTATCCATCTTGCATGGAGTTGCGGTTACATGTCGAGAGCTTTCGTCAATGAAGACGCGGATGGCGCCGTTCCGAAGCGAGACTATGCCCTCCCGGAGCGCTCCGACCCCGCTTATGATGCCGCGGCATCTGAAGCGCTGCTCGAGGCGGCCCGAGCGGGTGAGACGGCCAGCGCCGAGGTGGCGACCGGCTACTACTGGGGCGAGCCGAGATTGCGCGAAAACGTAGAGCGGATCCGCGACCGCGCCACGGCGACCGGAGATGAGCGACTGGCGCAACTTGCGGAGCGCTTCCTGCGGTAACGCTATAGTTAACGGGCGGTAGCAATCCACCTTAACTTCTGGCGCCGCGCTGCGTCCTTGTTGTTAATGAATGAGTTTCACGCTAGAAAATATGCGTTAACATGAGCGGGAAGCACCTCCTGCTGCTCTCGGCGCTGTCGGAGTATGTGTACCCGGTGACGCGCGCTGCGACGCTGCGTCTGAACGAGCTCCCCAGTCGTCGGAAAAAGCGAATTCAGGCTCTGCAGTTTGTCGCCAACTCGCTGTGCAATGCCGTCGCGTCAGACCGGCGGTATCCGAACGAGGTGCGACGGAGCAATCCTGAAGGCGGCCACCTCTTCATCGATATCCTCGCCCGCCGGTGCCGCGTGAACGATTCGGACGTCGAAACGATTGGCGTGGTCCACCGGCTGGGTCCGTGGCTCGACGGACAGCTGGGCGAGGCCGGCATTCGCGGCGACCGAATCTCTGCAGCGTGCGTTCACGTGGACTACACCGCCGCGGACCGAACGTATCTGCTGGGCGGACGAGTATGGGAGATGCGGTTCTCGCTACGCGCGGAAATCGTTTCGCAGAATCAGAGCTTCGTTGCAACCGCGGGCCAGTGCGCCGCAGCCGTGCCGTACGGCAGCGGTTCCATCGCCCTCTGGTGACGTTGACGTAGATTCCCGACTGGCGCAGCGCGGTGCCGTTCCCATGCGGCGCGCTTCATATACACCGTCAACCACCCGTGAATGGCTGCCCTGTCACTGTCGCGTCCCGATCCTTCAGAATACGGCTCCTTCTACGAGGGCTACGTTGCCCGCGCGACTGGCGACGTGTTCGAGCTCCTGGGCGAGCAACGTTCCGAGATCGAAGCACTGAGATCACTTTCCGCAGCGCAGGCGCTGCATCGCTACGAGCCGGGTAAGTGGAGCGTGAAGGAAGTAATCGGTCACATGCACGACGCCGAACTTGTCTTCGCGTACAGAATGCTTCGGATAGCGCGCGGCGATACGACACCGCTCGCGGGATTCGACCAGCAACCTTACGTCGACAACGCACACTTCGACCGCGTTTCACTGGATGATCTGGTTGACGGCCTCCTGACGGCCAGAGCAGCGACACTCTCGCTGGCCAACCAGCTGGATGAGGGCGCGTGGGCGCGCACGGGTGTGGCGAGCGGATTCGCGGTGAGTGCCCGCGCGATCGTCTTCATCATCGCGGGACACACGAGCCACCATCTGCACATCCTCCGGGACAGGTACGGCCTGCGCGCCTGACGCTCGGGCGATGCCTGCGCGGCGCGGGCGGCGGCGATTGTCTGGCTGCGTCTAGCGGCGATCCTCTGGCCACTGCAGCTTCCAGTCTCCCAGCACGGTTCATTCGCCGAAACAGCTAGCTGGCTATTCAGCTAACTGGCGAAGAACCATGCAGGCTCCGTTGCACTTTCCAGGAGACCGAGATGTCGATAGCCGCGAGCGTGCTGCCAGAGTTCGACACCGAGATGGCCACGACACGGACGCTGCTCGAGCGAGTACCGGAAACGCGCGGCTCGTGGGCGCCCCACGCCAAGTCGCGCACGATGGGCGAGCTGGCGTCGCACATCGTGCACCTGCCGCGCATAGCGCTCATCACCATGGAGTCCGACGAGCTGGACTTGAGCCCGGATACTGGCAGCAATGACAATCCTGTCTTCCGCTCCACCGCGGAGCTGCTTCGCACGTTCGACGAGAACGTACGGCGCGCACGCGACGCCATCGCCTCGGCGTCGGACTCGGACATGATGGAGGCGTGGACGCTTCGCCGGGCGGGCAGGACGGTATGGACCCTGCCGCGGGCGGCCGTGCTGCGGTCATTCATACTCAGCCACATGATCCACCACAGGGGCCAGCTCAGCGTTTATCTCAGGCTCACCGACGTCCCCGTTCCGTCCGTTTACGGCCCGTCGGCCGATACTGCGGTATAGGCTCGACCCACGCGGGTGACCTGCCGCAAGCGACGGGCGTCTTTATATCGCGGCTGCTCTCGCCGCGGCAGGAAGCCAAGGACCTTTGGATGGAGGCTACTATGCACCCTCACGACAGCCGCGGACGCTGGATAATTATCGGAGGCACCCTCGGTGCCACTTTCGGCGTAACAACGCATCACCTCTCGATCGCGCTCGCCCTTGGAATCGCCGCGGGCATGTCCGTCGGCTCCATGCTCAACAGGATCGTGGCGACGCAGAACCACCGGTAGTCAAGAGCGACCGTTTGTCGCATCGTTGCAGCGCGGGGTAGACACGGCCGCGCACCGCGCACCAAGTTACAGGATGATGTTCGGTGATTCGCTGGAGAGGCTGCGCGTGACTGCGATGCGCAGGCTGCAGGGATGGGCCACGGAACGGCGCGTCCTCCGCGGAATACCCGTTACGCTGGTCAACACCCGCCGCGACATCGACTCAGAGCTCGTGTTCCAGCGTCTGGGCACCGCGCTAGGCATCATTCAACAGTATCAGCCCGACACGTTTGCCAGCATCACGCGCGACTTCTCCCGGATTCATGTCGCGCGCTTCCCGTGTCGCGGTGCGTTCTTTCCAGACTCTCGGGTGTGCCTGACTGAGCTCACATTCACCGTGAATCCTGACTTCACCGAAGCCCAGGTCGCGTCCTCGATCGTGCACGAAGGCATGCATGCGCGCGTGCACGCGCTGAGCGAGTCGGATGCGACGCAGCGTCCGGACGAGGAGCGGCTCTGCCGGCAGGCGGAACTTGCGTTCGGCCTGGCCGTCCCTAACGGCGAGGCGATAGTGCGGCGCGCGCTGGACTCGCTGGCCCTGGACGACGAAGCGGTTGCGCCAGCAATTGACTGGGACCGGGCTCAGGAGCTGGTGAGGGAAGTGGACGCGCGTGCCGCCGGACCCAAGACCGCGGGTTAGCCGCGACTGAGTGTTGCTTGCGACGCAGTCGTGGACGCGAGCAGCCTCGCTTTCGAGTCCAGCCAGGTCTTCCACTCGTTCAGGTCGGCGAGCACGACTGCTCCCGACTCGCGCAGACTCGGAGTGTGTGTCACCGCGGCGCTTCCGCCCGCGACGAGGGTGATCGACGCCGGCAGTGCAGCGCGAAGCTCGACCAGGTCGCCGCGCAGAGCAGCAGGTTTCGTTGCACCGGACGCGCTCACCGCGACCACCGACGCATCCGCGACGAGTGCTGCGTACCCGATGTCCGCCACGGGGAGATCGCCTCCCAGATAGGACACGTTCCAGTGCCGAGTGGCGGCGATTATGGCGGCGAACAGCGCTCCGAACTCGTGGCGCTGAGCCGGCAGCAGCGCCACGATGACGGTAGGCGCGTGTGCCGGAGCCGGAAGCGCATCCAGCATCCACGTCAGCACTCCGCGAAGCGCATAGGAAAGAGAATGTTCGTTTGCGGGTCTGAGAGTGCCCGCTTCCCAGCTATCCCCCACCAGCCGGAGCAGCGGAACGGCGACGCCGTCGATGAACGCGTGTGGCCCCAGGGCCACTGCGGCGCGCATGAGCAAACTGGATAGCACACCAGTCTGCATGCCACGCGCGGCGTCGATGCACGCATCCAGCTGCTCCGTCGCGATCCGGCCCCCAGCCGACACGGGCTCGGGTGGCGAACCACGTGGCGAACCGCGCACCGATTCGCGCGCATCGGCGAGCGCCAGCTGTTGGAGCTGCTCGTGAGACAGTGCCATCAGCTTCCCGACACGCCTTCCGCCGTTCGCGACCACGCGCAACAATCGCAGTCGCTCGATGTCGGCGTCTGAATAGAGCCGCTGGCCCGACGCGTCCCGCGCGGGAACCACAGCGCCGTAACGCCGCTCCCACGCGCGCAACACATGCTGCGATACGCCGGTCCGGCGCTCCACGACAGATATGGGATGTTCCGCCCTGTCGGAGGCGCCCGGAAGCGTTGGTTCGGGATCGTTCACTGTGCTGTAAGCGCCATACGTTCGGCGATCAGGCGCTCGACGACCCTGGCCGAAGACAAGACGCCCGGCACGCCGGCGCCCGGATGCGTGCCCGCACCGACGAAGTACAGGCCGTCGATGTCCTCGGATCGGTTGTGATAGCGGAACCAGGCGGACTGAGTTAGAATCGGCTCCGGACCGAACGCGGCGCCGTCGACTGAGCGCAGCGTGTGCTCAAAATCGTAGGGCGTCATTGTGAACCGGCAGGTTATAGAGTCACGGATTCCCGGCAATACGGTCGATTCGAGACGGGCGAGAATCCGATCGAAGTAGTCGTCGGCGATGAGCGGCCAGTCGAGTCCGGACCTGTTGTTGGGAACGGGTGACAGCACGTAGAACGCCTCCGATCCTTTCGGTGCGAGTGCGGGGTCGCTGCGCGTCGGAGCGTGAAGATACAGCGAGAAGTCGTCCGCCAGCACTCGTCGTCGAAAGACGTCGTCGAGCAACGCTTCGTAGCGATCGCCCAGCAGAATGGTATGGTGTGCAAGGTCCGGATACTGCCTGCTCGCTCCGAAGTATCCGACGAAAAGGCTCATGGACTGGCGAACGCGCGCGACTCTGCGATCGGTATGACGTTTTCGCGCGGCCGCGGAGATCATGTGAGTGTACGTGTAGGACGGGTCTGCGTTGCTGACGACCACATCTGCTGCAATCCGCTCGCCACCGAGCGTGCGCACACCGGTGACGCGCCCATCGCGCACATCAATGGATTCCACCGGCGACGCGAACCTTACCTGGACATCGAGCTCGGCGAGCAAGCGCACCAGTGCTGCGACGATCGCGCCCGTACCGCCGCGCGCGAAATGCACACCCCACTTCCGCTCCAGCCAGTGGATGAGCAGGTAGATGGAGCTGGCCTGGAACGGGTTGCCGCCCACCAGCAGCGGCTCGAAGGTGAAGACGCGGCGGAGGCGCTCGTCGCTGATGTATCGCGCTACAAGTTGGTGCACGGTACGAAAGCTCTCGAGACGCATCATCGCGGGGACGACGCGGAGCATGTCGCTCAACCGGTCGAATGGCTGATCGGCAAGCTGCGTGTAGCCGACGTCGAATATCTCCTCGGCGCGCCTGGCGAGACGGAGATACCCGTCCACATCACGTGGCTCGAACTGCGCGATCTGCGCCAGCATCCTCTGTTCGTCACCGAAGTAGTCAAAGCTGCTTCCGTCTTCGAAGCGCACACGGTAAAAAGGATCCACCGCCATCAACTCGACGTAATCGGACATGTCACGTCCGGCGAGACTGAACAGTTCCTCGAGCAGATAGGGCGCTGTGATGACGGTAGGACCCGCGTCAAAAGTGAAGCCGTCCTGCTCGAAGACCCGCGCGCGACCGCCGGCCGTGTGCAGTGCCTCGAGTACCTGAACATGGAAACCAAGGAGCCGCAACCGGATTGCGATTGCGAGCCCGCCAAAGCCGGTGCCGATGACGACGGCCCGCTTCGGACTGGCCACCGATGAACGGACATGCGCGACGGCGGACCGGCCGGCGACGGTGTTCGGACCGTGCGGGTGCTCGACGTCAGCGACCGGTTTCAAAGCGTTAGAGTCCATCAAAAGTCGAAGTAGTTGCTATCATCCTGCCTCAATATATATTAGACAACACCTAGACACACCTGTTATTTTTTTCTTGACCTGTCTTTCAGGATTGCAAAGAGGCGGAATGAGAATGCGTTGTCCACAATGACCGGGCCGGGAGCACGGTCAGGGCTGGCGGCCAGAGGACTGCTGGCTGCGCTCGCCGTATTCACCGTAGCGGCCCTGGCCGGCTATGCAAGTTTTGGCCTGCATCCTTCACTGCTGGGAAGGTTCCCGAGCGCGGCCGGCACGTACGGGTTGGCGCTGCGAGTCTTTCCGCTTGGGCAGGTCTGGCTCGCCTTCATCGTCATGACGCTCTACCTGTGCGTGTACTCGGGTGCCCGCTGGATTCGAGCGTTCGTGCTACTCTACGCGCTCAGCCTCTCGAGCGAGCTGCTGGGAACCGGATACGGGATCCCGTTCGGTGCGTATCACTACAGCTCGATGCTCGGACCCGAGTGGATGGGCCGCGTGCCCATTCTCATCCCGCTCAGCTGGTTCTCGATGACCATCGCAGCGTATGCGATGTCGGCGAGCGGCGCTGTCCGCGGCCACGGCGGAAAAGTTGTGCGGATCGCACTTGCGTCTTTGCTGCTGCTATGCTGGGACCTGAGCCTCGATCCCGCCATGAGCCACGCGACGACGTACTGGGTCTGGGGTGCGTCGGGCCCCTATTACGGGATGCCGTGGTCCAATCTCGCTGGTTGGTACGTGACTGGACTTGTGCTCGCTGGGGCGCTGAGCCTCGTTGGTGCGGACGAGTGGATGAACCTGCTCTCGCGACGGTGGCTTGCCGGCTTCTATGCAGCGAACGTGCTCCTGGCGGCAGGGATGAATATCGCGGCCGGTCTGTGGGTTGCATGCGCCGCGACGGCCGTGGCTCTGCTCGCGACATTGGGCGCGATATCCGTGGCGGATCGGCGGCAGGCCCAGCAGTTGGGCGCCGGCGGCGGCACCCAGCGCCTGGGCGTCGCATGACCGCGGGGTACGCGGCAGCGGCGACCAGGCTGGCACGATCGGAGCTTGCGGCGGCCTACGACCGACTGTTTCCGGATACCTCGCATCAGGCACGATTCGACGGGCAGTTGCTGCGGCCGCTGCTCTCCATCGCCGGAGCGAGCGACGCGACGCGCTCGGACGACCGCTTCTGGTACGCGACGCTCGCGGTGCAGCTCGCGCACGAGGCTTCGCTCGTCCACGACGACGTAGTGGACAACGCGTCGACACGCCGAGGCCGGCCGACGACGGTCGCAGCACGCGGACCGGGCGCGGCGGTGCTCGAGGGTGACCTGCTGCTCACCGCCGCGTACGTCGCAGCGTCTGCGACGGGCAGCCACGCATTCATATCGCGCTTTGCGACTGCCGTGTCTCGTACTGTGCGCGCCGAACGCTCGCAGGGCGCGTGCATGGGCCGCAAGGTCGAGCGCAACAGTTACGAGGAAATCGCGCTCGGGAAGTCCGGCGAGCTGATGGGCTGCGCACTCGGCGCCGGATCGATGATCGCGTCCCTAGGCGCTGACCGCCCCGACGGCGCGGACGGGACTCACGACGAACATTGCGAGCTCGGACGCCGGATCGGATTGCTGTATCAGATGATGGATGACTTTCTGGACTACTGCCCGGCCGCACAGACGGGCAAGCCCCCGCTTGGCGACTACGCTCAGGGCCGCTGGACGTGGCCGCTCGATCATCTCCCCGACGCATCGCTCGGCCTTCCCATGGATGATGTGCTGGCGAGTCTGCATTCGTGTGCCAGAAGCACTGACTCAGGGAGCGCGATGATGCGTGCGGCGCAGGATCTGTCGGCGCTGATCGCGAGTGCAACAGACATGTGCGCGACGTGCTTGCCTGGGGACAACCTTGTAATAGAGTTGCTCGGCGATTGGCGTGAAAGGGTGACCGGCGCGCTGGAGCAGGAGCAAACCGCGCGTGCGAGCGCATCGCGGGTGGCGCTGGCGGCACGGTTCACGGATGTGGATGCGCATGCGGGAGCGATGGGATATCTGGCGCACCACAGCCGCTCGTTCAGATTTGCAAGCCGCCTGTTGCCGCGCGACACAGGACTCAAGATTGCGCGCGTATATGCTTTCTGCCGGTTCACCGACAATCTTGCTGACGAGCCAGCGAGAGCGGGCGTGAGCCGAAGCGAGCTGGTAACGGAGTGGGTAACGATGGCAGCGACGTCGTACGACGGTACGCCGGTCAGAATCCCGGTCCTTGACCTCACCATGCTCGAGATGCGCGAGGCTGGCGTTCCGTTCAGTCTTGTTGACGATCTGTGTCGCGGGATGCACATGGACATCGACGGCAAGACGTACGCAACGCTGCACGATCTGCGGCTTTACACGTATCGAGTGGCGGGAGTCGTCGGACTCTGGGTTGCGCAGCTTTCCGGAGTGCGCGACGCATCGGCGCTGGCGAACGCCGAACGAATGGGACACGCAATGCAACTGACGAACATTCTGCGGGACGTGGGAGAGGACTGGCGCAACGGCCGGCTTTACCTGCCGCTCGACGTGCTTGCGCGCCACGGGCTTGTACCTTCTGACATCGGGGACATGGTGTCCGGAGCGCGGCCGGTCTCGGACGCATACCGTGAAATGACGTGCGAGCTGGTGGCGCTTGCGCGCGCCGACTACCGCGCAGCGTTTGCATGGCTGCCCAGCCTGCCAGATACGCTGCAGCCCGGGATGGCCGTGGCGGCAGAGCTATACGAGGCGATCCACGACGCGCTACGTCGCAACGATTACGACAACATCCATAACCGCGCCGCGACGCCATTCGCGCGGAAGGTGGGCATCGCGGGTCACGCGCTGCGCTCCCTGCGGCGCGCACGGAAAGCGAACGCTGCAATGCACCCGTCATCCGTCGACCCGACAGTCATGGACCATGGCTGGCAGACTTAATCGCGCCGCGTGGTACGGCTTCGACCTGGCGTTTGCGCCGTGGATGAACCACCATCTGCGTACGTGCATGCTGAGTATGCCGCACATCGACGCGTTCGACGGTCCTGTAATGCTCGTGAGCAATCACGTGAGCTGGTGGGACGGCTTTCTGCTTCGCCAGGTGCAGAGACTCATTCGACCTGGCAGCCCGCTTTATACCATCGCGCTCGAGCGCGAGCTGAAACTGCATCCGATACTGCGACTCATCGGCGGGGTGGGCGTCGTCCCGTCATCTCCGACGTCCATCCTCCGCGCCGCGCGCGGCCTGCAGGAGCGCGTCGCGGAGTGCCCGAACGCAGTCATCGGCTACTTTCCACAGGGTTGCATCACCCCGTCGTTCCGGAGACCGCTTGGCTTCGCTCGCGGCCTGGAGTTCTTCGCCCGGAAAATCGGTACGCTCACCGTGATCCCGATCGCTCTTCACATAGAACCGCTGGCGGGAATGGCGCCGACTGCGTTCGTGCGAATTGGCGAGCCGCAGCGAATGGTGGGTGGCGCGGTGAGCGTCGATTCGCTGCAACGTAACGTGAGCGAGTTGCTCGACGCGACTCTCGCGAGCCTGTCACTGCACGGCGAGCGCAGCGTTAGCGCGATGACCCAGACTGCTGCGATAGAACCGCGGCTTATTGATAGCGCGCGTCGTGCTACTGCATCCGCCCTGAGTGAGAACCTCGATGCTTAGGTCGGAAGCAGGAATCGAGCAGACGATGGAGAGTGTGATCCTTGTTGACGAGAACGACGCGGAGATTGGCGTGTGCGAGAAGCTCGAGGCACATCGTTCCGGCAGACTGCACCGCGCGTTTTCGGTGATCGTGTTCAACGCTTCGGGCGACATGCTCCTGCAACGGCGCGCGCTCACCAAGTATCACTCGGGCGGGCTGTGGTCGAATGCGTGCTGCGGCCACCCGCGGCCGGGCGAGACTGTACTCGCTGCCGCAAACCGCAGATTGCACGAGGAGATGGGGATCTGCTGCGAGCTCGCGCTCGGTGATTCCGTCCTGTATCGGGCGCGGCTGAATGACGAGCTCACCGAGTACGAGTACGACCACGTCCTCTTCGGAGTATATGACGGCGAGCCGGTGGCGAACGCGAGTGAAGTGATGTCGTGGCGCTGGGCCGACATGGGCGAAGAGCTGGTGAACATCGCGAGACGTCCAGACATATACTCGGCGTGGCTGGCGCTCGTTCTTCCGCTCGCGGACCCGCGCTCGTCTGGTCCGCGTGGCTGCAGTGCCGCGGGACCGGATCAAACCCCGCTATCAGGGCGTACGTATAGACAGCGGAAGATTGGGGCTTAGCTTGGCTGTAGGACTGCGGACCCCGACTCTCTGTGTAACGCCATGCGACCCTCAGAAAAGCGATGAACAATCCGGCGCGGCGACCGAACCTGAGCGCGGGGCTTCTGATGTTTCGACGCAGCGGTGGCCTCGCTTCGCTGGAGTACTTTCTGGCGCATCCTGGCGGCCCCTTCTGGGCCAACCGGGATGAAGGTGCGTGGACTATACCAAAGGGCGGCGTCGAGGCTGGCGAGGAGATTCTCGACGCGGCCCTGCGCGAGTTTCGGGAAGAGACCGGCATCGAGGCTACAGGCCCCTACATAAGTCTTGGCAGCATCCGGCAGCGGGCCGGCAAGATCGTGCATGCGTGGGCGTGGGAGAGCGACGCTGATGCAGCCGCGATCGTGAGCAACACGATGACCACCGAGTGGCCGCGCGGATCGGGGCGCACAATCACGTTTCCCGAGATCGATCGGTGCGGCTGGTTTGGTTCGGAAGCTGCGCGGGGCAAGATCAACGCTGCGCAGGGCGAGTTGCTGGTTCGGCTTGCGCGGCGGCTTGAGGCGGGCAATTCAAGCGACGGCGAGAAATCCGCTTAACGGGTCGCTCTCACCGCCGCGACCGCGAGTACGATCCACGCCGCGATCAGTGCCACACCGCCCAGCGGCGTGATCGCACCGAGCCACGCAATCCCGGTGACTGCGAGGACGTACAGACTTCCGCAGAACACTACAATGCCGGCGAGCATCAGAAACCCCGCAGTCCGTAGCGCCGCATCGCCCACGCCCTCGCCTTCCACCTGATTCGCAAGCATGCCGACGACGAGCAGCCCCAGCGCGTGATAAAAATGGTACTGACTGGCAGTGTGGTAAACGTCAAGCATCTGCGGCGACAGCACGGGCGTGAGTGCGTGCGCACCAAACGCGCCGAGGATCACGGCGAGAGCGGCGTTGGCGCTGCCGAGTGCGACGAAGAGACGTGCGCGTGGCCGCATGATTGACGCGATCAGCGGCCGAGGATCATAGCGAACATGAGCGGCGCGACGATCGACGCGTCGCTCTCGACGATGAACTTGGGAGTGTCGATGCCGAGCTTTCCCCACGTGATCTTTTCGTTCGGAACCGCTCCGGAGTAGGAGCCGTAACTTGTGGTGGAGTCGCTGATCTGGCAGAAGTATCCCCACAGCGGAACTTCAGGGCGCTGCAGATCCTGGTGCAGCATCGGGACGACGCAGATGGGGAAGTCGCCGGCGATACCACCGCCAATCTGGAAGAATCCCAGCGAGTGTGAGCGCGTGAGATTCGTATAGAAGTCGGCAAGCTCGATCATGTACTCGATACCGGTACGCACTGTGTGCACCTTCTTCACGTCGCCGCTGATGACGTGGCCGGAGTACATGTTCCCCAGCGTCGAGTCCTCCCAGCCGGGCACGAACATCGGCAGGTTTTTTTCCATTGCGGCCAGCATCCACGAGTTCTTCGGGTCGATCTGATACTCGGACTCGAGCTTCTTGCCCTTGAGAATCTTGAACATGAACTCGTGCGGGAAGTAGCGGTCGCCCTCTTGGTCCGCGGCGACCCATTCCTCCAGCACGACCGACTCGATTCTGCGCATCGCCTCCATTTCCGGAATGCACGTGTCGGTAACGCGATTCATGTGACGGTCGAGCAGCGCCTTCTCGTCGGCGGGCGTCAGGTCGCGATAGTGCGGCACGCGCTCGTAGTAGTCGTGCGCCACGAGATTGAAGATGTCTTCCTCGAGATTCGCGCCAGTACAGCAAATCGCGTGCACCTTGTCCGCGCGAATCATGTCCGCGAGCGAGCGCCCGAGTTCGGCGGTGCTCATTGCACCGGCGAGTGTAACGAGCATCCTGCCGCCGCTATCGAGATGCCTGGTGTACGCGTCAGACGCATCGACGAGCGCGGCCGCGTTGAAATGTCGGAAGTGCTCGCGGATGAATGCGGTAACGGGTTGCGCGGAGGAGTCGACAGTCATGATCGCTATGCTGGGTGATGCGAGTGGTTGATCGACACGCGGCTACTTGCCGGCGGCGCGCACGGACCCCGCGACGCGTCGCTCGACCGTGCGTTCCTGCGCGGGAAAGGCCTGCGCGATGGTCTGTACGACCTCGCGCGGATCGTCCGTCATGATCAGAAGGTCGAGATCGCCGGGGGAAATCTTGCGCTCGAGCAGGACGCGCGACTGGAGCCAGCGCACAAGACCGGCCCAGTAAGCGCGGCCGAACAGGATGACAGGGAACTGGTAGATCTTGCCTGTCTGAATGAGCGTGATCGCCTCGAACATCTCGTCGAGCGTGCCAAAGCCTCCGGGGAATATGACGAAGGCGTTGGAGTACTTGACGAACATCGTCTTGCGAACGAAGAAATACCTGAAGTTCACGAGCGTGTCGACGTACGGATTGGCACCCTGCTCGAACGGTAGCTCGATGTTGCATCCGACGGAGCGGCCTCCCGCCTGCTTGGCGCCCTTGTTCGCGGCTTCCATGATACCCGGTCCCGCGCCCGTCACCACCGTGAAGCCCGCTTCCGCGAGGAGCCGGCCCGTTTCCTCGGCAGCCTGGTACATCGGATCGTCGGGAGATGTGCGCGCCGAGCCGAACACGGAGACGCCACGCTGTACGGAGGCGAGCGCGTCCATGCCTTCTACAAATTCAGCGGTAATGCGCATGACGCGCCACGGATCGGTCTTGGTGTAATCCCCGTCGGACGAGCCGGGCCCCTGCAGCAGCTTCTCGTCCTCGGTGACAGTGTTGGCTACGATATCCATTGGCGTGTCGCGAATGGACTCGTCGATCTTGCGAGTCGCGCCAGACTGGCGCTGCGCCGTGAGCTGTGATGGAGGCGTTCGGCCCGCCATGATGTGGCCTGCCTCCGTGCGCTCCCTGGTACCGGCGACCGCGCTCTCACTAGCCTGCTTCAGCAGCTGTGGATTGACGCGCTTGCCCGACGCGGTTCGCGGCGAGCGGGCTGCGGCAGGCGCCGCCGTTTCGGGAGCAGCAACGGGCCGCTTGCTGGCTGCCGCGGCCTTGGTTTTCGTAGATTTCGTGGCGCGAGTTTTTGCCATACCCGAATCTAGTGACCACTTCACCGTCCGTAATCGTCGTCCTCGCGGACGGCGCGCGGCCAGATACCCTGGCGGCGGCGATGCAGGCCGGAGAACTTCCCGCGCTCGCACGGCTCCGCGACGACGGCAGCCTGCGCACGATCACGACGGCGTTTCCGTCTGTCACGGGACCCGCGTACGCGCCGTTTCTGACAGGATGTCATTCGGGAAGCGTGGGCCTTCCCGGGTTGCGCTGGTACGACAGGTCACGCATGGCGTGCAGTTGGCCGAGCTATGCGCGGAGCTACGTCGGGCCTCAGTGCAGGTTCCTCGACCGGGATCTCGCACTCGACGCGACGACCATGTTCGAGCTTGCTCATTCCAGCATCGGTGCGCTCAGCGTGATACGGCGCGGCCTGCCGGTGTCGAAGCAGATAGGGAGCGGTGCCGCGTTTCTCGCGCGCACCGCGATCACGCACTTCCGCGGCAACGTCGCCGGCTGGCTGGACATCGATCGCCGCGCCGGCGACACGTTCGTGCGCCGCGTTCGCGAGGAGCGTCCGCAGTTCGCCTTTGCCGCTTTCACGGGAATTGACAAGGCGTCGCACGCGTTCGGTCATGACGCGCCTCTCGTGTACGATGCGATGCGGGTCGTCGATGGCGTGTGCGGGCGTCTGCGCGCAGACGCTGAACGCGCCGGATCCTGGTCATCGACGCACATGTGGGTGGTGAGCGATCACGGTCATTCCCGTGTCACGGACCACGAAGATCTCGCAGGATTCGTCGCCTCGCTGGGCCACGCGGTGATCGCGCATCCATGGATCGTGCGGCTGGGTGCCGACGTCGCGGTCGCGGTAAGCGGAAATGCGATGGCACACATATATACCGGGCTTAAGAGCAGAGTCCGCGAATTCTGGCCCGCGCTTGCGCCGCGCTGGGAGACTACTGCAGCCATGATCCTGCAGCGCGAGTCGGTGGATCTGATGTTGGTGCCGACGTCGCCGGCGTCGTGCGAGATACGCACGAGCGACCGTGGCACGGCAGTAGTTTCGTGGTCCGGCTCGGACTACACTTACACTCCCGTGTCCGGTGATCCCCTGGGCATAGGCGCACACGCGCGCATCGGAGCGAACGAGGCGTTCGATGTCACCGCAGACAGCTTCTATCCGGATGCGCTGGTACAGGTCGCGCGGCTGTCGTCGTGCGACCGGAGCGGCGATATCATACTATCGGCCGCCCTGGATTGGGACTTTCGCTCGCGGTTCGAGCCCATTCGGCATGTCTCGTCGCACGGCGCGCTGCACCGCGAACACATGCAGGTTCCTCTGCTGACCAACAGGCCAATTGGTAGCGCGCGCAGGACTGTGGACGTGATGGCTTCCGCATGCGCCGTCCTGGGCAAGTCGCCGGCGCGGCTCGAAGGCGTACCGTTCGTTTCGTCTGCCGTGCGGTCCCGAGTGACTCGGGCCGCGGTCGTGGAATGACAAATGCTCACCTGCACACATTCATGGCGTGTTGCTGGCCGAAGCCGACACGCAAACGAACTCACGAACAACCAACACTGGAGCCGACTATCGCGACAACGGCACTTGTCGGCTACGCGGCCGGCACGCTGAGCATGGTGTCTTACGTCCCCCAGGTCATCCGTGTCTGGCGGACTCGGCAGACGCGGGATCTGTCGTACGGAATGTTCGCGCTGCTTGTTACGGCGAGCGCACTGTGGGTGGGTTACGGGATCCTGAGTCATCAGTGGCCGGTGATCATACCGAACACGGGATGCCTCGTACTCAGTCTCGCAATTCTTATCGGAAAGTTTGCCTACGGCTGAGGCAACGCACCCCACGAATTAGACTGCCACTGAATGGTGTCATGCCTGCGAGTTGGCGCAGTCCGTGCAAGGTCAGCGACCGGAACCTTCTACGGGCACACAGCCAGGCGCATGAAACACCCATCCGAGAGCGCGTACTTCATTTTCGCGACCGGCATCGAGAACAGCTATCCGACGATTCGTAACGGCACCCTACGCGTCGATGAGATGGCGAAGTGTCTGCACTACGATAACTGGCGGCGCGACTTCGAGCTGGCGCAATCGATCGGCGTGACGCACCTGCGCTATGGTCCGCCGCTGTTCAGCACGTGGACCGGCGCAGGAAGGTACGACTGGAGTTTCGCCGACGAGACGTTCGCCGATCTCAAACGCCGCCAGTTGTTCCCGATCGCAGACCTCTGCCACTTCGGTGTTCCCGACTGGATTGGCAATTTTCAGAACCCTGATTTCCCGAAACTGTTCGCCGACTACGCGCGCGCGTTCGCACAGCGCTTTCCCTGGGTCCAGCTGTACACGCCCGTGAACGAGATGTATGTCTGCGCGATCTTCTCCGGCAAGTTCGGCTGGTGGAACGAGCAGCTCTCGAGCGACTACGGATTCGTCACGGCGCTCAAGCACCTCGCGACCGCGAACGTGCTGGCGATGCGCGCGATCCTGGAAGTGCGCCCCGACGCGATCTTCATACAGAGTGAGTCGAGCGAGTACTTCCATGCCGGGACGCCGAGCGCGATTGCGCCCGCGGAGCTCATGAACGAAGTGCGATTTCTCTCGCTCGATCTGAACTACGGCAAGCGCGTGAGCTCCGAGATGTACGAGTACCTCACCGACAACGGCATGACGCGCGAAGAGTATCACTTCTTCCTCGGCGGCAAGCTCAAGCGCCACTGCATCATGGGGAATGATTACTACGCGACGAACGAGCATCTGGTGGATCAGGACGGATCATCGGTGCCGTCGGGCGAGATCTTCGGATACTACGTCATAACGATGCAGTACTATGACAGGTACCGCGTTCCGGTGATGCACACCGAGACCAACTGCCGCCAGGGCAAGACAGGCGACGAGGCCGTGCTCTGGCTGCGAAAGGAGTGGGCAAACGTGATGCGAGTTAGGAACGATGGCGTCCCAATCGTTGGCTTCACCTGGTACTCGCTCACGGACCAGGTGGACTGGGACACAGCACTGCGCGAGCCCAACGGTAACATCGACCCACTTGGACTGTTCGATCTCGACCGCAACATTCGGCCTGTTGGGACGGCGTACCAGACGCTCATTCGGGAATGGGCCGCCGTGCTTCCGACCCAGAGTGTGGTACTAGCTCTGCCGATCGATCAGCCGGTGCGGTCATCGGAGAACCAGTCGACTGTTGACGCAGCGGATAGACCGGCGCGCACCGTCGCGCCGCGGCCCGACGTCGTTTCGCCCCGCCAGCCGAACGCTCAGGCTCCGAGCGACCAACGCAATGACACCAGCAACGGCGACACCGATGACAACAACAATCAGACCAGGGTGACAGCATGACTGGAAGATTCGACGGAAAGGTTGCACTAGTCACGGGCGGAGCCAGCGGAATCGGACTGGCTTGCGTGAAGCGATTCGCCAGCGAAGGTGCCCGCGTGGTCGTCGCTGATCGCGACGTGAAGGACGAGGGCGATGCGACGACCGCCGCGAAGGCGGCTGGCGCGCCCGACGCGTGGGCGTGCGCGTGCGACGTCTCCGTCGAGGCCCAGGTTGCTGCCTGCGTTACCGGTGCGATGCAACGCTTCGGAAGGCTCGACGTGATCGTGAACAATGCCGGTCTCATGACATTCAAGGCGCTCACCGATCTCGACGGCGACGACTGGAATCGCGTGCTGGCCGTCGACCTTCTCGGCGCGTTCTACTTCATAAAGAACGGCTTTCTCAACATGAAACCGGGTAGCGCGATCGTAAACGTCGCGAGCATCCATGCCCGCGAGACGGAGCCCATGGTCGCGCCGTACGCGGCCGGCAAGGCTGCCCTGCTCTCACTCACCCGCTCCGCTGCGATAGAGGGAAAGGCGCGCGGCATCCGTGTCAATGCGGTACTGCCGGGCGCCGTGGACACACCCATGCTGTGGAACAATCCGAACGTAAAGTCGGGGGTGGAGAAAATCGACAAGGCGGATGTCGGAACGCCCGACCAGTTGGCGGCGGCGATTGCGTTTCTCGCGTCCGATGACGCCGCGTTCGTGCAGGGAACGGGGCTCACGGTCGACGGCGGTCGTCTCGACCATCTTTAATACGCAGAGGGTGCAGCGACACGGCCCAGTCTAGCGCGCGACGCATCGTGTGATGGACAGATCATGTTGCGTTGCGTGCCACGAATTTGCGGCCACCGCGATCGCGGCAACGAAACCATCGGGCGCGATCAACTGCCGGACCGTCGTAGATGCGTCCGGGGTTGCCGCTTCCCACATGCTCGCGCCGCGCACCTTCACCCGCGCCTCCGCTCGCGTCCACGCTTCGATGAAGCGAAAGTCGCGACGATCGTCACTGAGGACTTCTGCGATCTCATTCTCACCGAAAAAGCGGCGCAGGATCGCCTCCGCGTTGGGCACCGCGCGAATCTTTTCTATGTCCACGCCTACTGGAGCAACGCGAGTGAGCGCAATCATCGACACGTCACGCGAATGCGAAATGGAGAAATGCAGCGCGGAATCGTTACGGAGCAGCGGCTTTCCCTTTGCTGTCGCGAACAGCTCGATGCGCGACGCGGGAACATGAAGTAGCGCACCGATGATGGATCGTGCGGTATCGCGCACCGCCGAGCTTTCGCCCGAGTCCAATGTGTAGACGCGCACCTCGTTGGCAGCGAGTGCGTCCAGCTTTATCGCGCCTTCATCGCCGCTTTGTCCCAAGCGCGAATTCAGATGAGCTCGACTAGCTCGACGTCGACGCGGCTTCCGTCCACAGTCATGAGTGCGACGCTCGGCGAGAGGTCGAACCTTCGCGCGCCCGCAGCGCCCGGGTTCAGGGCGATCCGCTCCCCCAGCTTGAGAATCAGCTGGCGGTGAGTGTGGCCGTAGATGACGACGTCCGCTTCCGGATACGCCGCGAGCACGCGCTCCGGCTTCGGGCGGCCCAGCTCGTGGCCGTGGCTCATGTGTACCCGGACGTCTTCGAACGTATGATCGAAAGCGGGCGGCAGGTCAGGATCATCGATCGGGTCGCAGTTTCCAGCGACTGCGAACACTGGTGCGATCGCGCGCAGCTCGTGCAGCACGTCGTCGCCGCAGACGTCGCCCGCATGCAGAATGACATCGACCCCCGCAAAGATTGAATGCACGCTCGGCCGCAGAAGTCCGTGGGTATCCGAGATCACGCCTAGCTGAATCATTTGGGCAACTCGCGTCGATGCATAGAAATGGTAAGGTAGAAGGATTGAGAAGCCGACGAGAGGCGAGGCTATCGGCAGGTCGTGCCTGCCGGCTGACAGCGCCGGCGGCTGTGGCCTCGTGACAGGCACCTAAATTGTTGTGATGTCCATGTTCAGACTTGCCGTCGCGCTTGGAGTGCGGTCGCTGCGGCGCCCGACGCTTGCGGTAAGTCTGTTGCGTGTGAGCTGGCGCTTTCGCAACAGACGCTGGTACCGACAGCCACCGTTCCTTCCGGTGCCCGACCGTGAATACGTTCGATGGCGGATGGAGACGGCGTACGGTTCGCCCGACGCTGTTCCGACGGTGGCAGACGCGGAGCGGTATGTGCGTTGGGCGGTGCGCAAATGAGATCAGTGCGCGAATGACAACGGTCTTGGAGAGCGGAGTCGAGCGGGAGACTAGCCTCGAGACGGCGATCAAGTCGCAGGCGCGAGAGCTCGGCTTCGACCTTGTCGGGATCGCGACATTGGGTCCCGCGGAAAGTGGCCCCGAGTTCGATGCATGGTTGGCGGCGGGCTACGCGGGTGACATGCAATATCTGGAGCGTGGCGCGGCAAAGCGGCGGGACACGCGACTCCCGTACGAAGGCGCGCGGAGCGCGGTAGTGGTAGCGATGAACTACGGCGGAATGCAACCTGCCGGCCCGGTCGCGCGGTACGCGCGCGGCGACGACTATCACGACGTGATGGTGGACAGGTTAAACGAGTTGCACCGCTGGATAGAAGCGATGGTCGGCAGCGCAATCCGCGGTAAACCGTACGTCGATACCGGCCCGATCCTGGAGCGCGATCTTGCGCGTCGCGCTGGAATTGGATGGATCGGGAAGAATACCAATCTCATCAATCCCGGGCTCGGCTCGTTCTTCTTTCTTGGCGAGCTGTTGCTCGAACTGGACCTGCGCGCCGACGATCCGTTCGAAAGCGACCGATGCGGGAGTTGTACGCGTTGCCTGGACGCGTGTCCGACGAATGCGTTTGTCGCACCCCGAGTGCTGGACGCGACACTTTGCATTTCGTATCAGACGATAGAAAAGAAAGGACTGATCGAAGAGACGCTGCGGGAGGCGATCGGGGAGCATCTTTATGGGTGCGACGTGTGTCAGGATGTGTGCCCTTGGAATGTGAAGTTTTCGAGGGATGCGACGGAGAGTGCGTACACCGCGCGTGAGATCTTTGCGGACAAGGATGCGCGCACTCTCGCGACAGAAGTCGTCGCGATGTCGCAGGAGCAGTTCAGCGCGAGCTTCCGGAAGTCGCCGATGAAGCGCGCGAAGCTCGCGGGACTGCAACGGAATGCGCGCGTGGTGCTTGCGCAGCCGAAGGAGCCGATGGGGCGTGGCACCCCCCCGGGCGTTTAGCTTTCACAGATGTCGCCCACCGTGCTGCGCGTCGGCTCCTACCGCCTGTTCTTCCTCTCACGAGAAGAGCCGCGGATGCATGTCCACGTTGGGCACCCAGACGGCGAAGCCAAGTTTTGGATCAGCCCTGCGATTAAAGTCAGCCGTCGTGGGACTGTCACCTACGCAGATCACCGAAGCCGAGGACATCGTTCGGCGCCATGAGGAGGAGATTCGTCATGCCTGGACACGTCATTTCCGCCGCTGAGGTCACGCACGTTTCCCGACAAGGCTTCTGGCTGCTGCTTGGAGATGAGGAGCTTCTCGTACCATTCGCTGACTTTCCGTGGTTCCGCGACGCGACCATCGGGCAGCTCGATGCGGTGGAGCGGCCTTCTCCAGATCATCTGTACTGGCCGGAGCTGGACGTCGATCTATCCGTGAGCTCGATTCGTAGTCATGATGACTTCCCGCTGATCTCGCGCGCGGACGAGTGACGGCAGCCGCATCTGTTTCTCATCGGCGCGTCGAGGGTGGGATCGTACTACCATGTTCGCCGAACGAGACGACCGGACATTTCGCGGCGCTCAGCCGCTTGGCAATGACAGCCGGAACGTGCTTCCCTTTCCCACCGCGCTCGTCACGGTGAGGTCTCCGCCCATGCCGCGGGCGAGCTCGCGGCTGATGGAAAGCCCGAGCCCCGTGCCCGCTCCTTCGCGACTGTGGCCCGCGCCGACCTGCACGAACGGCTCGAAGATGTCACTTAGCCGACCTGCGGGTATGCCTATGCCGCTGTCGGAGATGTCGATGTACACCGCGTGCGTACTCGACTCGCTTGCGCTGCACTTCACGCCCACTCGCCCGCCCTCCGGCGTGAACTTCACTGCGTTGGACAGGAGATTGAGCAGGATCTGCTGAAGCTTTTCGACATCGGCACGAACGCTCAGGGCAATGCCGCACGCTGCGACCTCGTACCGAAGCTGCCTCGCCTCGATCTGCGGCGCGATCATCGGCTCGAGGTCGGCGACTACTTCCGCGACGGGCGCCGTGGTGATCCGGTACTCCACGCGGCCGGACTCGACTCGCGCAAGGTTCAGAATTTCGTTGATGAGGCCGAGGAGATGCCGCTGGCTGCGGTTCACGCGTTCAAGTACCTCGCGCTGCTCGTCGGTCACCGACCCGTAGATGCCTAGCTCCACGAGCTGTACGTAGCCGCCGATTGCGTTCAGTGGCGTGCGCAGTTCGTGACTCATCATGGCGAGAAAGTCCGACTTTGAGCGATTCGCCTCCTCGGCGGCCCGTCGCGCCTCCTCGAGCTGGATGTTGGAGAACAGCAGCTCTTCCGCCTGTGTCTCCAGCTCGCCAGCCTGATCCTGGAGCTGGATGTTGGCCGCCTCGAACTCTCTGCGCACCGCCTCCGCCTCTTCCAGGGCGCGCTGCAGCTGCGCACGTGCCTTGTCGAGCGTGCCTGCCAATTCTTCTGCGTGCGCCGCCGTCTGGCCCGCCAGCTTTGCACGCGCCACGGCAAGAGCCGCAGCGCGTTCGGCACGAAAGGTCGAGGCGAGCAGGGGAAGCAGATCGCGAAGCGCGGGTGTATCGGGGGCCGACCGATCGGTCCCGAGAACCACGGCCACCACATCTTCCCCGTACGCCACGCCGTACGCGGGCCTCGATCTGCCCCCGGGAATTGGCAACCCGCACCGTCCCGACGCACCCGTCGTCAGACAGTCCGTCAGAAAATCGCGCCAGATCCGGCCGCCAGGCAGGCTCTGCGGAAACCCGGGTGCAGGCAGGAGCGCCGCCACTTCCTCGTCGCGTACGAATACGATCATGCTCGAACCGCCGAGCAGAGCTCCAAGCGCATCCGCCGCCGCTGTCCGATCTGATGAACCAACGAGCGCGACTACCCGTTCGAGCAACGAGCTCACGTGGCCGCCATCGCTCTCAATCCGGCAGTACGCAGACGACGGCCGTGCAGTTGTGGAATCCGCTGAACTGTCCCTCCGCCCTGACGATCTGCCCGTAGGAGTTGAAGCCCGCGAACGGAATGCCGCCCAGCTCCTGGGAGACGGTGGCGAGCTCGTCGTCGAATGCGGCACCGAGTCGGAGACGCGTCGCGACGCAGTCGAAGAATAGCGCAGCCTTCGGCGTCCCTCCATCTCGCGTCACCTGCTCCACCGCATCACGAGTCGCCGCGCCAGCTGCTTCGGCCGCGGAGCCTCCACCCGTGGACATGATGTGCGTGGTCGTTCCAGTGGGCACCTCCGCCGCACACGCAACGCAGCCGTCGTCGCTGATCCCCAGCGGCACGCGCAGCTTGAAGCCGCCGGGCGTAGCCACTCCGACGATGTTGTGCAGGAAGAATGGCATCGGATCAGCGCGGTCGAACGACTGGCCTGTATCGTCCGCGTGCTCCTCGAACGCCTCCACAGCGGGCGCCGCGTTCAGACTTACCATGCTCGACCCGTTCGCCTGGGTAACCCGGAGCGCCGCACTCGCCTGCGTCCAGCCGTGTCGAGCCCCGATACCGATCACGCTCTTCGACACGATCTCCAGCGCGACCACGGCATCGCTGACCACCTCCGTGCCGCAGAACACCTGCGTGTGCGCAAAGCGCGCGTCGTCGCCGGCGCCTCCACCGAAGAACCGGTAGCCGCCCGCGGTCGCCAGAGTCATCGCGTCGATGAGTTCATCAGTGTGCCCTGCGAGCGCGTCCACGAGCACGAGTGCGGCGCGAAATGGAAACTCCGCCAGCGACGCACCCTTGAATCCCGTGGCGACATCTCGCGCCGCCTGGCCGGCATCAGTGGACAGCCCATGCCCGATCGACGCCGCGAAACGGATGCCAGTCGCCCGAATCGCGGTGACGTTGGTCAGTCCATTGCCTGCCCCGTCATCCGTGAATTCGCCGGCCGAGGAGCAACCGACGATGGTGCGAGTGCCGGTCGCCTCGGCCAGCGCTTCCAGCAGCGCTGCGTGATCGCCGCCCGGAGCCGCAAAGACGATGAGTGCGTGCGCGGAACCGGTGAGCTGGGATCGGATCTGGGCGCCGAGCGCCTCGCCGGCCTCGCGGCCGGACAGATCGGTGTGGACAATGGCGACTTCGGTCATATGCTCTGGATACGGTGAAGGACAGGCGCTGCGGTCATGGATAGACCGGAAGAATCGCGCCGCGCGCTCCGGGACGTCGGAGCTCCGGAGGCGCAGGGGAATGCTAGCGAGGGGAAGGAACGCGCCCCGCCCAGTATAGGGGCGCTGAGAGACAACACACACTGCTCGCGGACGGGCGCGGCGGTACCCCGCCCCACAGCCCAATCCCGTCGCGTTCGTGAAAGTTTGCCAGCCCGTCACGAGCGGGATCTCGAAACGGCTATACCGGCCGTTTTCCCGGCAGGTGTGCCCGCGGAACGTGGAGTTCTCGAGCGATGCGACGGAGGCTGAGTTCTCTCGGCTGTGTTGGGAACTGCCTAACGTGCGCGTCCGAGTAAGACTTCCGTTCGTGACGCGGACAATCGGAGCGCCTCCGCGCGCGCAAGCGCTTCGTCGGCCGAGTTCGTCACGTCGAATCGAACCCTTCCATCAGTATCCAGCACATAGTAGTTCGGCGTTCCCCACTGATTGAACGCACGGCTCGCCTCGTGCCACGTGTCGAGATATGTCGGCACGGCGACGCGCTTTTCCTTCAAGAATGCGGTCAACTCGCTCGATGAGTTCGCCTCGTCCACGATGCTCACGACTCGCACTCCGGAGCGCCCGAGCTGCGCGGCCACCTCGTTCATCCGGGGCAGGCTTTCAATCGCCGGCCCGCAGAAGCGCGACCAGAATGCAACGACTGTTACCTGTCCGTTGGTCAGTTCGGCAAGATGATGCGTTTGCCCGTCGATTCCTCGCAGTCGAGGCTTCCCAATCAATGATCGGGCAGGCGCCGAAGCCAACATCCGGTTCACGTACGCGGCTCGCGCGGACCCAAGTTCGTGCTGCCATCCGGCCGCGCCAATTACACTCTCGGCACCCGGCTTCACCGAGTCCGCGAAGGCAGCAGACGTTCGCGGATCCACGGCCACGCGCGCCGCCATGGTCAGTGCGCGTACCGTGTCACCCGCCGCCAGGCTCGCTGTTCGGACCGCGCGGAACACACTGAGATTCCAGCCAACGGACGCTGCTTCGGCGAGAGCCGCTCGACCCGCCGCGTAGTCGCCGGACGAGACCAGCGCCTGGCCCAGCGTTGCGAGCAACCGGCGTCTGCTCGCACCGTTCCGGGCGCGTTGTTCCGTCGCCGTCTCGTTGAGGCCGCGCCCGGACGGTGAGTTGTTGCTCAGCGAATCAAGCTCCTCGCGAATGCGTTGAATGCCTTCGGCACGCAGGGCAGCCGTTGTCGCGAACTGCGTTGCAGCCCATTGAGCGGCGCGTCGCTTGTCCTGCTCTGAAGCAATGAGCTGTGTTGTCCACTGCCGGATGAGCGCGGTGTCACCGGTGCCGAGCGCCAGCGGAGCGGCGTAGTTGGCGATCTGCAGACGGCGATCCGGCGGAGCCTGGGTCCACAGTGTATCGAATCGGCGGAACGCGCGCGCGGTGTCATTTTCGGTTCTGAGTGAGTCGAGTACGTCGAGCATGCGCCACTGAATTGCAAACGTATTGTTAGGCGCGTCGCGAAGAAGACGCGCGCGCCACCTCGCGGATGACGCGGAATCGATTGTGCTTGAGTACCACGCCATCTCGCCAATCTCGTCGGACGACGGTTGAGCAGCGGAACCGACTATTGAATCAAACCTCGCGAGTTGGGCCCTGTTGACCGTGCGGACGCTGTCCTCGTCAGCGTGACCAAGCCATGCATCGAACGAATGCCTCCAGATCCATGCGCGGAGGTCGTCAGGATACAGCGCGACCATGCGCCGCGCGGTCGCCACGCCCTCCTCCCAATTCCGCCCCATCATATCGTTCGCACGCTGGTCGAGCGCCGCAAATAGCGGCTTGCCGGTAGAATCGGAAACGATCAACTCCCAATTGCGGCTGCCATTGTCATCAACAACACTTGCACTATCGTCTTCCACCGCGAAAACGGCGTAGACAACACTATCCGGCAGCACGAGACGACCCTCGAAAGTTCCGTCTGCGCCGCGGTGGAGGGTAGTCGCGGTGGTGGTTGGCATGCCGTTGTTGTACGACGGATCATTCGGCCTGCGATAACGAGCGCGCAGCGCGAGCGACTTCTTGCCGACAAGCATCCCGGCCGGCCGGTAAGTGACGTCCACTGGTTGTCCAGCACGCGGAGCGGCGGGCGCCAGGATGAGCGTACCACTGGTGGTGCCGGCCTCGACTTCGCTAGCGTGCCGCGTGGCGAGGGCTCCGCCAAGCAACGCACAAATAATCGCAGCGGCTACTGGTATGACCCAACGCGGCGTAAGGCGCGGTGACGCATCAGCAGTCGGGAGGATGATCAGTTGTTCGGCCGCACGGCTCGAAACTATTCGATCGAGAAGTGCACGCGACGGGGCTGCTCGCGGAATCGCTGCCGCTGCACCACGTACCTCACGCAGGAATTGAACCGAGTCGCGACACCGCTGGCATCGCTCGAGATGAGTGGAGATGCGTGCACGCGGACGATCGGACGAGCCGGAGAGAAAGTCGGCGAGTTCTTCGAACGCCGGATGACGAAACGAGAAATGCATGGAATTCACCTTGTGCAGAGATTCACCGGAGTGAGCGGCGTAGCATTTCGATGGCGCGTGTCAGTCGAACGCGCGAGGCACCGGTACTGATGCGGAGCATCGCACCGATCTCGTCGTGCGAGTAGCCTTCGACCTGCTTCAGAAGAAGCACGGCCCGCAGACCATCAGGCAGTGCCATCACCGCCTGTTGCAGTTCCGTAAGCTCGGCGCCAGCATCGCCGACATCGGTTGAGATTACCGCGTACGCTTCGTCGAGGGGAGCAGCATGCTGACGCCTATCGGAACGCATACGGGCGAGTGCGAGACGTACCACGACGCGGTTGAGCCAGGCGCCGAGCTGGCCATGCTCTACGTACCGCCTGAGCGCGCCAGGCAGCCCCACGAAGAGATCGTGAACCGCGTCCTCCGCATCAGATCGTGATCCGGTCATGCGATACGCAGTTCTGAACAGGGCGTCAGCATAGGTGTCGTACAGGCAGCCGATCGCCGCGGACTCGCCTGCCCTCGCCCGATCTACGAGTTCTCCGAGACTCGGGGGGCCGCTAAGGGCTGACAGGTTTCGTCGCATGAATATTCGGCATTGTCCTGATAATGCCGAGCGAGCCCGGAATGTTACAGGATCAAGTTCCCGCGGGCCGGCCTGAAATCCCCCAGAGCGTAAATTCGAGGCATGCAAGCCGCTCCGCTAACCCGATCTGAGGTGGCAAGTCGGCTGGCGCCTCTCCGTTCCCGCATTCTGGATATGGGCGTGAGACGCCTCGCGTTGTTTGGGTCGGTTAAGCGAGATGAGGCCCGAGTTGATAGCGACATTGACGTCCTCGTGGAGTTCGATCCTGGTATGAAATCGTTCGATCGCGTCCTGGCGTTGGGGGATCTGCTGGAGCATACACTTGGTCGACCGATAGAACTCGTGACCCTTGAGTCGCTGTCGCCATTTCTCGGCCCCCGCATTCTTTCAGGAGCCCAGGATGTCATTCGAGCCGCGTGAGTTCCTCCGACACATCGCGTCCAAAGCAGAATACCTGGAGAACGCGAGCACCGGCGTTACTCGTGACCAGTTCTTTGAGGACGCGACGCTGCAGCGCGCATTCGTGCGCAGTCTCGAGATAATTGGCGAAGCGACGAAGCGCGTTCCGAGTGACATACGCATCGCACATCCCGATGTCGAATGGCCGGTCAGGCTTTGGTGAAGTCCGCGCCCATTCAAAGGTCCAATCAATGGACGAAGTCGGCGCGTACGTAGACGATCGCGCCCCTCCCGGCGAACACAATTCCATCGGTCCCCCAGCGGAACGCATTTTCGCTGCCGTTCGCTCCATAGTTGATCGGAACCGCGCCGAGCTCAGCGCCAGTCGTCGCGTCGATGACACGGGCATAGCTCTGCTGCCCTTGCTGGTCGTAGTAATCGATCCCGTAAAAGCGTGTCCCGTCGGTAGTGGGTACCAGGATGCCAACTCTGCCTACGGCAGCGTACGTTCTCGACGTGTGCGCGGTCACATCATACACGCCGAAGCCTCCAGCGCCTCCCGTTGCGTAGACACGGCCGCCGATGAAGGTGTATGGGCCGGAGACCGCGGTGACCACGCGCGCCGTCTCGGTTACCCCGGTAGGGCCGAGCGTGTACGTGAAAATGCCGCCGCCGATAGGTTCGACGCCGTAAACCGACATCGAGTCAAGAGCCGCGAGCGCCGCTGGGCCGTTCGGGGCGGTAGTGGGCCGTGGCACGCTGTCGTCGTAGATCGCCAGTGCACCCGTCACCGGAGAGCAGTCGCACGCACGCACCACCGCAAACGTATGGGGGTGTCCCGGGATCACGGCGAGCGCGCTGGGCTGGTTACTAGAAATGGGCAGTGTGACAGTCATGTCGATCGTGTGCGTCGCGAGTGCGACACGCAGGACCGTCGGCGCGCCACGCTCGCCGACATACAGGTACTGTCCGTCGTCCGAGATGGCGATGCTCCCGATGTCCTTCGGCAGCGAGAGCGTCCACACAATCGCGCCCGCAACGGGGTCGATCGCGACGATCGAGTGAGGGTAGCTCTGCTCGCTGGGACCCGCGCTCGCGTAAACGATGGGACGCCGGGGATCGGCCACGAGCGCGCTCGCGTCGAAGCGGGTGTCGATCTCGCCGAACTTCTGCGCCGGAGTACCGCTCACGGTAAGCGCTAATGAGAGCGACGTGCCGCCAGCAGTCTGCACCGCGATCTGGACCGTTCCCTGGTCCTGGATGTCCGTTCCGGGGACATCCAGCACGAGATCCTGAATGCCGCGATAGCCGACGTCGCGCCGCGCACCGTTCCACAGTGCAACGGTCCCGGGCGGAAAGTAGTTGCCGTGAAGATGCACTTCGAAGCCACCCCCACCGGTTGGTACCGTCGTCGGCGAGATCGATGTGAGCACCGGCGGCGGGAGCACCACGTTGTATTGCAAGCTGCGTGTGCCGCCGCCAGGTGGCGGGTTGCTGATAACGATAGTCGCCGGGCCCGAATTAATTGCGGGGATCATGACCGTGATGCGGTGCGCGCTCTCGTAGGAGACTCCGAGCGGTGTCGATCCCAACATCACCGAAGTTGTCGGCATGAAACTCGAACCGATGAGGACTAGAGTCGAGTCGACACCGTACGCCCGCGCTTGTGCCGGGGAGATTGAGTCGACACGCGGCACCGGATTCAACGGCGGTCCGTTGTAGGCGTGCGCAAAGTGATAGATCGACGTGCTCGTGTGCTGACCGTCGTAGCTAAAGGTAAGTCCTGCGTCGATGCTGCCGTCGGCGTTCACGTGCGCGGTGTTCGACGTTCCGTCGGTGTACTGGAAGACGGCGTCGCCGGCCGCGTTGAGAACACCGGCGACGGTGAAGCTCGTGGTACCGTTGCCGCCAGCCAATACACTAACGCGCGCCACGAGCGTGCTGTCGGCCTGTACCGTCGCCGAACCACCGTCGGCGGACACCGGCGTTCCGTCGCTCAAGACGAAGAGCCGCGCAGCGAGCGGCGCACCGTCGACAGTCGATAATCCTAGTGTTCGCGGTACCATCTGCGCGCCATTGGACGACGGCTGCGACGGACCGGTGCGGGACTCCCCGCCGCACGCGAGCGCGGAGCCTACAACAGCGATCGGAAAACATGCGCTCCAGCGGGGTAACAGTGACGGCATATGCTGGGTTCCAAGGATTCGCGATAAGATACTTTGCTCGAGGCTGACTGGCCATCAACGAGCGCCCCGGCTTGGGCCACGCCGAACACACGCCCTCGCGGCACGCCGTCGCTGCGGATCCGGAGCGCGTAACCGGCTTAGATCCGGTGCGGCCAGGCGTCACCCGTCAGCGCAAGAGCAGCGCATCCAGCGCGGTTTGCGCGGCATCCTGCAGATCGTACTGACGCTGTCTTACATGGCTACGAACACGAATCCGACTGCCGAGTTCGAGGTATTCGTCTGACGCAGGGTCGTACCGGGGCCACGCCGGCAGATCCACTTGGTTGGGGTTGCCGGTAGTCGCGAAGTGCACCCAGTAGCCACTGATCGCTTCCCGGAGCGCGTTATCTCCGGGCGTGCTCGGCCAGCCGTTATCGCTGCCGAACACAAACGGCATCTCGGCTGTGTGAAACGCACCAAGCTTGATACCGCCGAGTGTCGAGATGACGTGTGTGAAATAGTACATATAGACGTTGCGTTGACCCGAGCGCACCATCGCGCGCGCGAAGTATCGCGCACTGCTCCCGAAGCCGTCGGTGTT
>JALYTX010000137.1 GCA_030854055.1 Gemmatimonadota bacterium
GACGATTCGAATGGTGGACTGAAATGAGCGGCTCATGACGGCCGAGGCGGGTCGCGCGGTTTGGACGTCGGTGGGCGTTGCTGTCGTGGTGCAGGTACTGGCCCTGCTGGTGGGCCGTTCCTTCGGGAAGGACAGGGTACTGGTTGGGTGGGGGATGGGTGCGCTGCTTCGGCTGGTGGTGGTTCTCGTGTACGGATTTGCCGTGATCCCCGCGATGGGACTGCCCATAGCCCCCGCGCTGCTATCGCTGGTGGGAATACTTTTTGTCACGACATTGTTCGAACCCTTCTTGCTAACCAAATAGATGCAGATCGCCGCCGCCGCCGCCGCTCCTGACATAATCACGCCGCACATCTCGGACGCGCACGCGATTGACTACCCGTGCCTGCATGCGGGATACGTGTGCGAGGTTGCGCTGCCTCGCTGGGCGCCCATCCACCTGGGCCCGCTGACTGTAGACATGTCGCCGACCAAGCACGTGGTTTGGCTCGGCATCGCGGCGCTTCTCTGCGTGACGACTCTGCTACTTGCCGCGCGCGCGCATGCTCGTACCACCTTTGGCGGCAAGCGTGCGCCATCCGGGTTCGGCAACGGTATGGAAGCGTTCGTGCTGTTTCTGCGCAACGAAGTGGTGATGCCGAACGTGGGCCCGCGCGGCGACGCGTTCGTTCCGTTCATTCTTACGCTGTTCTTCTTTATCCTGTTCGCCAACCTGTGCGGTTTGATTCCGTACGGATCGACGGCGACCGGCAACATCGGTGTGACCGCGACGCTCGCGCTAATCACGTTCGTGGTGGTGGAGATCGCCGGGATGCGCGAGCAGGGCGCGGCGTATCTGGGAACAATATTCTACTGGCCGCACGACGTACCGCTCGTGGTCAAGGCGCCGATGACGCTCATCATGACGCCCGTCGAGATCGTTGGGAAGTTCACGAAGCCGTTTGCGCTCGCTATCCGACTTTTCGCGAACATGACGGCGGGACACGTGGTGCTGCTTGCGCTAATCGGCCTCATCTTCACGTTTCACAGTTATTACATCGCACTTGCGCCGCTCGCGATGGGCGTTGCGATCTCAATGCTCGAGCTCTTCGTCTCGCTGCTGCAGGCGTTCATCTTTGCGCTTCTGGCAGCGGTGTTCATCGGACAGATACGCTCGGCGGCCCATTAGGGGCCGGAACGCCGGAACGATTTTAATGCTACCGGGCTCGCGCCCGGAATTCCCGTTGGGGCAGCGAGAATGGGTGTCCCGCTGACGGGTAGCGCAGTGCCGGAGCGCGTTGAAATCCGGTCACACGATTAATTGGAGTCTTTCAAATGATGTTTCCTCTGCTTCAGGCAGCAGTAGGCGCGACCAAGGAATACGCGGGCGCATGGGGAATGATGGGAGCCGGTATCGGCGCAGGTCTGGCGGTGATTGGCGCGGGGATCGGAATCGGTCGCGTCGGCGGACAGGCCATGGACGGAATGGCGCGTCAGCCGGAGCGTGCGGGGCAGATCCAGACCGCGGCGCTTATCTTCGCGGCGCTGGTCGAAGGCGTGGCGCTGTTCGCGATTGTAGTGTCATTCGTGATCCAGCAGAAGTTTTCGTTCTAACTGAAAGCGTAGCTGACAGCGAGTCGCGAACAAGCGGCTCGTAACCGCGAGAATCCGTGATGCCGGCCAGATACCGGCCGGCGTTGCGGCCCTCCACTGAATCGTGTCCAACATGCATTTCTTCCTACTTCTGCAGGAAACGGCTCGGCAGGGTGCAGGCGAGGCGTCACCAGGTCTTCTGTCGCCAAACGGCGGTGTGATGGTCTGGACGCTCGTGATCTTCCTCGTGCTGCTCTTCGTTCTTTCAAAGTATGCGTTCAAGCCGATCACGCAGGCAGTGGAGGAGCGCGAGAAGTCGCTCGCCGATGCCATCGCGGCCGCGCAGCGAGACCGTGACGATTCGGCACGCATGCTCCAGGATCAGCGCGAACAGATCGAGTCCGCGCGCGATGAGGCGCAGAAGATAATCGCCGACGCGCGCGCCGCAGCGGAGCAGGTTCGTGGCAAGATGATTGAGCAGGCGCACGGCGAGACGACGGACCTGCTCGACCGTGCGCGACGCGAGATTTCCGCCGAGCGCGATCGCGCGATCGCAGATCTGCGTCTGGAGGCGATCGATCTGGCGATCGCCGGAGCGTCACGCGTGATCGGCAAGAACATGGACGACCAGTCCAACCGGCAACTGGTAGAGAGCTTCCTTGCATCGATCCCGAATTCGCAGCTAGTGCAGAAGGTGGCGCTCTAATGATCGTGGAGCGCTCCAATCCGGTATCGCGAAACTACGCGGAGGCGCTGTTGGCGCTCGCGACGAAGGCGGAGAACCGCGAGGGTTTCGGTGTAATGATCCGTGACGTCGCCAGCGCGATCGGGCAGGATCCAACGGTGAAGCTGTTTCTCGAGTCGCCGCGTGTGTCGTACGAGCGCAAGAACGAGATTCTGTCAAAGGCGTTCGGTGACAGGGTGCCGCGTGTGTTTCTTCGGTTTCTACAGACCATGGTGCACAATCGCCGGCAGATGATGATCCCGGAAATCGCCACTGAGTACGCGAAGCTTCTGGACGAGCAGGAGGGGCGAGTGCACGCCGAGGTTACGCTTGCCCGTGCAGTGGACGATGCGGAGGGTGCGAGGATAGGCGAGCAACTTTCGCGTGTGCTCGGCATGCGCGTGCTGCCGCAGATGACCGTTGATCCTTCAATAATGGGTGGAATAATCGTCAAGGTCGGAAGCACCGTGATGGACGGCTCCGTGCGGCGCAAGCTCGGGAAGCTCGCTTCGCGCATGCGCGCAACTTCGTAGCGTCCGATGAGTGGCCGACAGGACGTGAGGTTCGTGGAAAAGCCGTGGGGTCACGAGGTGATCTGGGCTGACACGCCGTTGTATGTTGGAAAGATCCTGCACATCAAGGCAGGGCAGGCACTGTCGGTGCAGTATCACGACCGAAAGGACGAGACAATCCATCTTCTGAGCGGCGAGATGATCTACCGTGTGAGCGATGTGCCCAGGGGCGAGATGCGGGAGATCACGCTCAAGGCTGGGGAGTCGTTTCGAAACGAACCGGGCACGGTGCATCAAATGGAAGCAGTGACGGATTGCGATGTGCTGGAAGCGTCGACGCCGCACCTTGATGACGTGGTGCGCCTGAAGGACAGATACGGTCGAGAGGGGACAAGCGCGCCATGAAAGTAATAATCCCGCTGGCGGGCAAGGGAACGCGACTGCGCCCGCACACGTACGTGACCCCCAAGCCGATGCTTCGCGTTGCCGGGAAGCCCGTAATGCAGTACGTGCTCGACGATGTGAAGAAGCTGCCCGACGTCGAACAGATCATCTACATCACCGGCCACCTCAAGGAAAAGATTGAGGCGTTCGCGCGCGAATGCACCGACATCCCGTCCGTATTCGTGGAGCAGAAGGTGCAGGACGGAACGGCCGGCGCCGTTGCGCTCGCGCGTGAATATGTCGATCAGCCGGTGCTCATCATCTTTGTCGACACGATATTCGACGCCGACCTTTCGGTGATAGATGCCTCCGACGTTGACGGGATCATCTGGACGAAGGAAGTCGAGGACTACCAGCGGTTCGGTGTCGTCGTCACGGACGAGTCCGGGTTCATGACGAAGATCGTCGAGAAGCCTGCGACACCGATTTCCAAGCGGGCGAACATCGGTCTCTATTACATAAAGAACTGGCAGCTGTTGTACGAGGGGATTGAAGCCGTTCTGAAGCAGCCGTCCAACAAGGGCGAGTGGTATCTGACGGATGCGTTTCAGTACATGATCGACCGTGGCGCGAAGATTCGGCCGATCGACGTTGCTGGCTGGTATGACGCAGGCAAGATCGACACGTTGCTGGAGACGAACCGCGCGATGCTGGATCGCGGCCGCGCGCGCGCACCGGACCGCGTCGAAAACTCCACCATTGTCGATCCGGTCTACATCGAAAACGGCGTCACAATCCGGAACTCTATCGTGGGGCCTAATGTATCGATCGGCGAGGGGAGCAGCATAGACGGTTCAACGCTGTCTGACACCATCGTCGAGACTCATTCGCAGATCTCGGGTTCGACGCTCACCAATTCGCTTGTCGGGCATCACACCGTGATAAGCGGAGTTACTGGCGAAGTCACGGTTGGAGATCACTCCGAGATACGCGCGACCTCGAGGGGCGGGAAGCCGTAGGAAGACAACATTATCGGCGAGTCCCGCCTACTCAGCAGCACCGACTCCCGGGCCGCGAGTAACGAAGCTCCAACTGCCGCCGGCGAAAGGAGACTTCGTCCAGCGGAACCTTCGCGGGATGCGTTGTCCGAACGTGCGCGAGATATGCAGCGTAGTCGGGCGCCCCGATGATCCGTCGGAGAACGTATGCGATACGTCGAAGCATCACGGTTCGCGGGCGCCTGCGTTGAAGTCCGTCCGGCTCCAGCGGAGGAAGGACGCGATGAGAATCGCGATGACAGAAGCAAGAAAGAACGCGGTCACCAGCGCGTCGAATCTGTCGTTCCACATGAGGCGCGTTGCCGTGTCGATACTCGGTACTCCCGCGGGGAGAAGTCCCGATCGTATCGCTTCGCCGAGCAACTTCGCGTGCGCTAGAAAGCCGAGCCTGGGATCGCTCGCGAAGATCTTGAGCATCCCTGCGCTCATCGTAACGGCGACGAGCCACGCGAGTGGAAGCAGTGTCACCCACGCGTAGCGCCATTTGCCGCGGTTGATGATCACTGTGGTGCCGACGCATAGCGCGATCGCCGCGAGCAGCTGATTCGAGATCCCGAATAGTGGCCACAACGAGTTGACGCCGCCGAGCGGGTCCTGCACGCCCCAGTAGAGGAAGTGCCCCCACATGAGCACGAAGGCGGCGCTGCTTATGAGCACGGCCGGTGTCCACGATACGCGGCCGAAGGGCTCGTACACGCGCCGCCCGATGTCCTGCAGAATGAATCGTCCGACACGCGTGCCAGCGTCGAGCGTGCTGAGGATGAAGAGCGCCTCGAACATGATTGCGAAGTGGTACCAGAGCGCCATCGTCGTCCGACCACCGAGCACGTTGGAGAAGATGCTGGCCATCCCGACGGCAAGGCTCGGCGCGCCTCCCGTGCGTGACAGAAGCGAGATCTCACCGACCTGGTGTGCTAGCGCCGTCATCTGCGCGGGAGAAAGTGCGAATCCCCACTGTTGCACAGCGCGTGCGGCGGACTCGGCGGTAGTCCCGATCGCGCTTGCCGGCGCATTGATCGCGAAATAGACACCGGGTGTGAGCAGGCACGCGGCGATGAGGGCCATCATGGCGACCAGCGATTCCGTCAGCATCGCACCGTATCCAATGAGTCGCGCATCTGACTCGCGGTCGATCAGCTTCGGCGTTGTGCCTGAGGCTATGAGTGCGTGGAAGCCGGAAACGGCGCCGCACGCGACCGTGATGAAAACGAAGGGAAAGAGCTTGCCCGCGAATATGGGTCCGGTGCCATCGACGAAACGGGTAACGGCGGGCATGTGGAGTGGTGGAAGTGTTATTCCGATGCCGATTGCGAGTGCGACCACGACCCCGATCTTGACGAACGCGGAGAGGTAGTCGCGCGGAGCCAGCAGGAGCCACACCGGTGTTATGGACGCGAGGAACCCGTAACCCATTACGCACAGTGCGAGTGTTGTCGCGCTCAGGGTGAACAGCGGTGCGAGCGAGGCGGACTCGGAGGCAGCGCGCCCGGCGAAGAGAGCGATGGCGAGCAGAACGAGTCCAATCGCGCTCGTCTCGAGCACGTGGTCCGGGCGGACGAAGCGCAGATACAAGCCCATGACAATCGCGATGGGGATAGTGAGTCCGATCGTCACGACCGCCCATGGACTGGACTTCATGGCGTTGACGACGACGAGCGCCAGGCCCGAAATGAGAACGACCATGATGCCGAGGATCGCGACGAGTGCGATGTTTCCGGCGACAGGGCCGATCTCTTCAGCAGCCATTTGGCCGAGGGACTTCCCATCACGTCGCATGGATGCGCAGAGTATGACGAAGTCCTGTACTGCGCCGCCGAGGACGACTCCGATGATTATCCACAATGTGCTGGGCAAGTATCCGAATTGTGCGGCGAGAGTCGGTCCGACTAGCGGACCGGGGCCTGCGATGGCAGCGAAGTGATGGCCGAATGCGACCCACCGGTTGGTGGGGACGAAGTCATGACCGTCGGCGAGCCGGTGGGCGGGCGTGGGGCGCGAGTCGTCGAGTGCGAAGATGCGCGCGGCGATGAAGCGGCTGTAGAACCGGTAGGCGACAACGTAAGTAGCGATTGCGGCGGTAAGGAGCCAGGCCGCACTGACGGTTTCTCCGCGTCCGAGCGCGAGGCGACCGAACGCGGTTGCGCCCGCGAGTGCTATCGATGTCCAGAGAACGATTCGTCCCGCTCG
>JALYTX010000011.1 GCA_030854055.1 Gemmatimonadota bacterium
GTGCCTCCCTGCTCGGTATTTCCGTTGCTGGGCCGCTTACGCGTCTGTCGTCGGCAGATCCGCTGGCCATTGCCGCGGGCCGCATCGCGTTCTCGCTGGTGGCGATTGCCGTCATGCTGGCGATCACCGGCGAATGGCGCGAGCTTGGGCAGCTCGTGCGCGCCGAGTGGTTGCTGGCGGTGGCAGCGGGTGTTGTGCTTGCGCTGCACTTCTGGGCTTGGAACGCGTCGATCCATCTCACGACGATCGCAGCGTCTACCACGCTGGTTACGAGCCTCCAACCTGCTTTCGTCGTCGTGCTGTCGATAGTAATCGTGCACGAAACGCCACGACGAAGCCAGCTCGTGGGCCTCGGCATCGCAACACTCGGCGCGCTCGTCATTACTGCCCCTGATTTCATGCGCGGTGCTGCAACGGCCGCCACGCCGCATCCGTTGTTGGGGAACATGCTCTCGATTGCCGCCGCCGCCGCGGCCGCGATGTACATGGTCGTCGGTCGCCGACTTCGGTCGCGGCTGGGCGCGTGGTCATATGTCGCACTGGTTTACGGCACCGCGCTCGTTACACTGTTGTCGGTCGCCACCGTCTCGGGAATCCACGTCGCGCCTCAGCCTCCGCGCGATCTATTGATCTTTCTGGCCTTGGCGATCGGTCCAATGCTGCTCGGCCACACCGGGATGAACTGGGCGCTGAAGCACCTCCCGGCGTATGTCGTGAACCTCACCATGCTTGGCGAGCCGGTTGGCGCCACGATACTCGCAATGGTACTTCCGGGGATTCACGAAATACCGCGATGGACGACGCTCGCTGGTGGAGCTGTGATACTCCTCGGCTTCATCATTACCGTGTGGAACGGAAGCGACGACTCGAAGCAAATGGCGGAGCCGAGCTGATTCGCGTCGGCGAGAGCTAGCGGGCGTGTCGTCCCACCGCGGCTCGAACTGCTTCGCGCATCTCCATCACTGAATCATCGTTCGCAGCGCTCGAGTCCTCGCGCACGTGCAGCTCGATGCCGTCGGCCACCTCGACACGACGCCATGTCACAGGCTCGGTAGCGCGCAGCGCCACGACGTCCGCACGCACTACCAGCGCCGGCTCAAGCGATCCAGCCACCCGCTTCTCGAGCACGTCGCCCGTGAGCGTTCGCACTTCCTTCTTGATCGACTCGAGCGACTGTCCCTCGCGCTGGCGGATCTTGACCGTCAGCAACTGGAGCAGGTGCCGATAGTGATAGGTCGCGGCCGTCCCGGTCCCCTCGGGCCGGTCCATCAGGCCGGCCGAAACGTAAAACCGTACCGACCGAGCGGACGGCGCCGCGCGCGCCGATGCGTTGGTCGGGCGGATTCCGGCCGAGTCTACGAGGCTGGCGGCGTGAGCGGCGAGTCCTCTGGCATTCCAGGGAGCGTGTCGTGCGTGGGCACGGAGGAGAGCGACCGGCGATTCAGCCATGTGGATAGGATAACGTTAAAATCGTCCGGTCGCTCGTCTTGCGGTAGATCGCCGGCTGGCGACAGAATGTGCACGTCCAGATCCCGCTTCAGCGATCTGAATCCTCGGACCTCCTCCACGGGCGCTATCTGCGCTTCCTCGCCCCAGAATAACAGCGCGGGTTGGTTGAGTCTGCGGAGCGCGCGCCGAACGTCGATGTTGAGATGCCCCGCGATGAAGGCCGCCGGCGCGTGTCTGGCGCCGCGCTGGTGGGAGACATCATAGCTCGCATCGAGCAGCTCCGGCGTCACGAGGGCGTTGTCGGCGTACGCCTCTTCGAGAAAATGCCGGAGACTGCGGCGCGACACGAGCGCATTGAACGCCGCCGTGCCAAGAACAGGTGTGTCGATCGCCATGCGCCCCGCGTCCCCGCCGACCCCTGCGGCACCATTCAGCCGCGTGAGTCCGGTCGGCTGGATGAGCACGAGGGCGGGGAATCGGTGCGGATCGCGCGCGCCAAGAATTATCGCGTACGCTGCGCTCAGTGAATTGGCGACGAGTATGCACGAGCCGCCGACCACCTGTGCAACAAAATCGGAGAGGAGAGAGATGTACGTTCGCGACGTGTATCGTATCGGTGGCCGATCGGAGCGGCCGAAACCGAGCAGGTCGATCGTGTAGACCGTGTGATCTCTGGCCAGATAGTCCACGTTGTGGCGCCATTCATATGACCACGCTGCCGCGTGTATCCCGTGAACCAGAAGCAACGCTGGTCCCTCTCCTCGCTTCGTGAAGGAGATGCGGCGCCCGCGCCAGCTCCATCCACCCTCCTCACCGCCGATCAGATTCGGAACACGATCCACTCCGCGGCGCGCAAATGCGTTGTAGGCAGCAGCAACGCCGAGCAGCGCACCCCCGGATACGAGCAGCTTCCCCCAGAGAGAGGATGCTTCGTCGTCGTCCGGATTTCGAGTCTCGTCCAGATCAGCTGGTCCTTCGCGTATTCGAGCCATTGCGTTGCAGGTATTGGTCGGAGTCTTTCTCACGGTCGCCGCACATACCGCGCCGCATCGATTTCCACGGTTGCGGATGGATTGTACCAAGAAGGCCCCCGCGGGGGCCTTCTACCGGCGCGCTCGCAGCGCATCGCTGTGAGAACGGCGCGGCCGCGCTCGCGCCGTCAGCGTCGCGCGCGGCCTGCCTTGCCGGCGGCCTTGTGCGCCGCACCCTTCCGCGACGAAGACGCGGCTGATTTCGATGCGGGCTTCTTCGAAGAAGCGCCTGTCTTTCTCACTGCAGTCTTCTTGCCCCCTCTCGAGCTGCTACCCCCAGTCCCCGTTCTCGATGTCGCGCTTCGAGCGCCGTGCGACTTCTTCGCCGCAGACTTGCCGGCAGCCTTCTTCGCTTGCGGCTTCGTTGCGGATTTCGTCGCGGACTTGGTCGCGGACTTGCCGGTCGATTTCGTTACTGTCTTTGCGCCGGACCGAGGCGCGGCCTTGGATGCAGACTTCGACTGAGTGTACGAACCGGTCCGGGAATTCGCCTTGGAAGCTGGCTTTGACGCTTGCTTTGAAGCCGCCTTGGTTCCGTGCGTAACCGCGGCCTCTTGTGTGGCACTCTTCGCCGCTGTCGCGGCCCCAGTGTTCGCCCGGGACGTGCCGCCCGGCTTGCCCGACGGAGTGTTCGTCGCCTTACCGGCAGACGTGCCAGCGTTCGCATTAGCGTTCTTACCAGCGGTCTTGCCCGTGGTCTTGCCCTCGTTCTTGCTCGACGGTGCGGCTTGTTGCGCTGCCCTGCCAGACGAATCGTCCGGAACTTCAATCACCACCGCGGTGATCTCCAGATCGTCGTCGTCGCCGAGATCGTCGATCTCATCTTCGTCGTCGTCAAGCGCCGCTGCGTCGGCCTTGGGCGGCGTCGGCGCCGCCGACCCGAACGACTCGAAGATCGACGTGCCGCCGGAGCCTGTATTTTTCTTCCCCGATCCCTTTGGACGACCGCGACGACCGGGTGCGCGCACCAGCGGGCCCGTCTCGTCGTCCTCCAGGTCCTCGATCCCCATGTTCTGCGCCGCGCTCGTCGGGAAGAGATCCGGCTCCTCGTCTTCAGCCACCGTCGCATCCCCTTCCGCAGCGTCCTCGTCGTCCTCGTCCACGTCCTCGGCGCTGTCCCACAACTGATCACTGTTGTCGCTGTTTATGCTCCATCCGCCCTCATCATCATCATCTTCGTCATAACGCGAGCGGCGGCTGCGACTCCCACCGCCGTATCCGCCGAGGTCGTCGTCATCGTCGTCCGCGAAGCGGAACGTCTCTGGCACCTCGTCTCTGCTGGGCATCGCCCTCTCCTGTCTGTGGATTTCAGATGTGTCCGTCGCGTTGCACGTCGCGTGCCCCCTGCCCTCTGCCCCTAGCCCCTGGCCCCTGGGCGCATCAAGCCGGCGGACCATCGGGCCGCGCGTTCGGGCCGCGCGTTCGGGCCGCGCGTGATGATACCTGCTTTCGCGCCGCGGTCAAGGAGTTTATCCGGAATCGACCGCGTTCACCTCACGTCGTGCTGCTCCACGCGCGCTCTTCGCACGCGCAGCCGTATCAAATTCCCGCGTCTATCTCCGATCTGTGGCGCTTGTATTCGGGAAGGTTCTTCGCAAGCTCGCGCGTCTTCACATTCGCGAACTTCGCCTTGTACTCGTTCAATGCTGCAGTGTTTCCCGACAACTTGGCGGCCTGGCCCGCGAGCAAGAGTCCGAGCAGGTTCCCTGGGTGCTGCTGAAGGATCGTGTCCGCCTGAGCCCTGGCAATCTGAAGCGCACCCGCCACCTCACCAATCCGCCCAACGTCGAAGCGCTGGTCCGCGTCGAGCGGATGACCCTGCTCCTGCTCCAGCATCTGGTACGCCTGCACCGCCATCGGTGCAAAGAACGCCACCGAATCCGACTTCCCCTGGTCGTTCAACTGCATGACCTTGTCGAACAGACGGTTGGCTATCTCGTCCGGTGATAACTGGGAGATGTCAGGCGCTCTCCCGCCCGCGCCGGCGCCAAGCGCCGCAAACGGCGCCGCTGCCGGTGCGCCAGCATCGACGGTCGGGTTCGGCAGCGAGTTCGCCGACCCGTCCACCGCCGAACCGCGAGTCGCGTTGAACCCCTTGCTCGCAAGCATCGCGAACAATGTCAAAAACGCGATTGCCGCCACCGCCCATGGGAGTGTGTTCGCCATCGTAGCCGCGGTCGCTGCACCCGACTTTCCAGACGCGGCACCACCTGCGGCACCAGAAACCGCACCGGCACCTGCAGCCACGCCCGCGACCGCACCGCAATGGTGGCAGAATTTCGATCCGGCCGTCAGTGACTGGCCACACACGCTGCACGGCGCCGAGTTTAAAGGAGCGCCGCACTCGGTGCAGAATCGGCCGGTGCCAGGCGCCGAGCAACGAGGACACACGGAGACGGGCACAGAAGGTTGTTGCGGCTGATCTGTTGGCATGGTGCCGTAAATCTAGGCGCGGTTGGTCAACAGATGTGACTCTTCGCACACCGGTGGCAACCGCCAATCGCCGGCGCAATACACCCGCTGCACTTCCAACGCGAAGTCACCCGCCGAGCCATTACTTCTGCGTCTTCTCGTAAGTCCCGACAAGCTGCGCTTCCTCAAGCACGTGGCCTTTCATTGCCGACAGCAGCTCTTCCTTGCTTGGCGACGCCAGTGCGAGCGTCGTGTCGAGCGCGCTCAGCTTGAAGAAATAACGATGCCGTCCAATCGGAGGACAGGGGCCGCCATACCCAGGCTTCTTCCAATCGTTCGTGCCGTCCTTCGCACCCGCCGGCATCGTGCCCTTTCCCGCACCCTCAGCAAGCGAGGCCACCGAGGCAGGAATGTCGTACGCCACCCAGTGCACGTAGGTCCTCTTGGGATGCGCCGGGTCAGGCGCGTCCGGGTCGTCCACTATCAGCGCAAAGCTCCGCGCCCCCGCTGGCGCCCCGGACCACTCGAGCGGTGGCGACGTGTCCGTCCCCTCACACGTGTATTTGGTCGGAATACTCCCACCTTCCACAAAGGCGGCCGACTTGAGTTCAAAGGACATAAGTGCCGTTCCGGTTGAATGTCGTGTTATTGGCCTTGATGATGGCGTCTGACTGTCGCTAGATATCTCCACAGTTCCTGAACTCGAACGGACCTTCCCGCTACATCCAATCGCTGACGCCGTGACCAGCGCCGCCATCAGCGAGCGCTTGAAGGGTTCGTTCATGGCAAACGAAGCTGCGTGGAGCGTGCCAGACCGCTCGCTCGTCCCGACTTCCCAACGGCGGCCTTCGCGGGAACAGACTTTAAAGTTGGCCAAACGCTGACCGACACTCTTGCGGGTAGCCCTTAACCGGCAGGTACAGAATGCGCACCTTGGCAACCGCTGGCATGGCCTTCATGGCCGCCGCACTCCTCGCTCCTTCCGCTTCGTTCGGTCAGCGGAACAGTCGCCGCTCGTCCCACCCAGCTCCGGCATCGCCGGCATCGCCCAGGTCGACGGCACAACAGGCCAACAGCTCCAGGCAACAATGCTCCGACGACTGCGGCGAGTATTCGCTCGCGGTCGTGTCGGCGGTACTCCCCACGGACGCCACCGGCGACGCCGACTACGTCACCGTCGTTATTGAGAACCGCGGTACCGCCGTCGCTCCGGCGTCGGTGGTATCCGTAGCACCGAAGAATCGCCTGAGCCTTGCTCGCCACTCTGCCATACGCTCCCTCGCACCGGGCGAGCGCACGACAGTGCAACTGCCCGTGGTCATCGGGGACGATGGGACGCCCTGCATCTCGATCACCATCAACACCGCACCGGTCCCGGCGGCTCCCGACGGACGATTCCTGGCGGTCGCGCCCGCCAGTGCCGGAACGGATCTTCCCACCGCGATCCAGTGGGCGGGCGTAGACGATTGGGCGTTCATGGCTCCGACGTCGGAGCCGGGCGCCGCCACCGATCGTGGAGTCGCGGTGCTCAGCTAGTCAGTCCCTGAGCACGAGGTATGCACGACGTTCTCCTGTATCCAAACACGTTCACAGGAGAAAGTCGTGGAATACGCAGGAACCGATCGCCCCAGGCGCTTCAGGGCCATGTCTCCGCCGGTCGCTGGTGCGACCTTCGCGGTCACGCTGGCCTTCATGCTTCTCTTTCCGTTTCTCCGGCTCACCCTCGAAGGCTCTGGCGAGCCCGCGACTCTGCTGTTTCTCACCAGAACTGACTTCGGCGTCAACCCGTTCGCGCTGATTCTTTTCCTGGTGCCAGTCGCGGGTATTGCCGCTTCACTCGCGCTTCGAGAGAGCGCTGCACTGATAGCCGACTCCATCATCGCGATTGTCGGACTTATCATGGTGCCACTTATCGTGCTGACACTCAGCCGCCACGCGGGCAACGTTACTGCCCTCTCATCACACGTAGCGCCGGGTGTTGGCATGATCCTCGTCGTGATCATGCTCCTCGTTCTGGCCGCGAGCTCCGGCGTCGCAGCACTCCAGGCAAGACGTTGATTCGCACGCACGCGCTTATGGGACGCGAGCATCGTTTCGGTTGCCCCCTGCTGCGCTCGCTTGCATTCCCGTTTGCGACATAGAATCTTTGGTGCATGACACTACCCCTCGAGAGCGATCTCCGTGATGCGCTCTCGGGTCAGTACGAGTTGATGCGTGAGCTCGGCCGCGGCGGGATGGGGGTGGTTTACCTGGCGCACGACGTCCGGTTGGATCGCCCTGTTGCAATCAAGGTCCTCCCACAGGACCTCAATTCAAACGACGAATTGCACGAGCGGTTTCTGCGCGAAGCACGCACGGCGGCGCGGCTGTCGCACCCGAACATCGTCCCCATCTACCGTGCCGACGAGATCGACGGTCGCGCCTTTTTCGTCATGGCGTACGTCGACGGCAAGTCGCTTGGCGAGCGGGTGTTCGACTCAGGTGCAGTTGCGCCGGTGCTTGCGAGCCGGTGGATTCGCGACGTAGCGCTCGCCCTCGGCTACGCCCATGCAAGCGGCGTGGTTCACCGTGACGTGAAGCCTGAGAACATTCTCATCGACAACGCGAGTGGCCGCGCGATGGTCGCGGACTTCGGTATTGCGCGCGTCGCTCAGGCTTCGCGCCTTACCTCCACCGGCCAGGTGCTCGGGAGCGTCCACTTCATGAGCCCGGAGCAGGTCACGAACGAGCCGCTCGACGGGCGCAGTGACCTGTACTCGCTCGGGGCGGTCGCGTTTTACGCGTTGAGCGGAACGCTGCCGTTCTCGTCGGAAGCCGCCGCGGCCGTGCTGGTCGCGCATGTTACAACGCCCGCACCGTCGCTTCGCTCCGTTGCGCCGGGCGTACCGGCGTCTCTGTGCGCGATCGTGGATCGCTGCCTGAAAAAGGACCCTGCGTTGAGATATCGAACGGGCGACGAACTGGCGTCAGCACTCGAAGCGACACCGATGACCGACATCGCGCCCGAAGAGACGATCGGCGAGTCCGACGCTCAGCGGCTGTGGAAGCGCGCTTCTGAATTGCAAGCCGAGGCGATCAGTCGTGGGGTGGCCTCGGACCCTGCGCCCACAGGGACGGTCCCGCTGCTCCCGAGAAGAATAGCGCAAACCGGATACAAGCTGGACGACGCCGTCGCGGCCGCGATCGAAGCGGGCGTCTCCGGGAGATACGTCGCGCTCGCGCTCGACGAACTGAAACGGGATGCGAAAGCGGACGTCGCTTTCTTGCAGCCCGCGTCGCCGATAACGATTGCAGAACCAGTGCCTCTAATCACGGGCGCGCCGATGTTGCTCGAGCGAGAAGCTGTGGTCCCCGGTGAAGTGACGACGGAGTCGTTCGAGCTGTTTGTGGAAACGATCCAGCGCACAACGGGCGAGACGGGTCACGTTACCACGCTCGGACGGTCACTTGCGTGGAGTGCGGCGAATCAGTCGCGCAAGCTGCAAGTTACGGTAAGTCCGCGGAAAGGCCGCACGACGATTCGCGTAAGCGAGCGGCAGTCGCCGCTTGCCGGCGGACTGTTCGGCGGAGTGCTGGGCGGCGTCGGCGGCGGCGTTGGCGCACCGTCCGCGATACTCGCCCTTCAGTTCACGCATTCCGTCCCAATCGCGCTCGGTGTAGGAGCAGGCGTCGTGGCTGCAGCTTACTTGTTGGCCCGAACGATTTTCGTTTCAGTGTCCAGTCGTCGCATACGAGACATTGACACACTTGTGCAGCGGCTGGCGTCGCACGCCGCAGAGTCCGCCGAGCATTGACACAACCGTTAGCCGACACCGATACATCGCGAGATCCCGCGCATGCGGCGGCAGGCGCGACGATGAAGATCCTGGCTGCGATCGCGTTCTGCCATCTGTTGAACGACATGATGCAGTCGCTTCTGCCGGCCATCTATCCGATGCTCAAGTCCAGCTACCGGCTGAACTTCACGCAGATCGGCCTCATCACGCTCGCGTACCAGATGACCGCGTCGCTGTTGCAGCCGCTCGTCGGGCTCTACACCGATCACAAGCCGCAGCCGTACTCGCTTGTCGCGGGAATGGGATTCACTCTCATCGGGCTTGTACTGCTATCGCGTGCGGCAAGTTTTCCCGCGTTGCTCGTCGCGGCATCGATGGTGGGGGTTGGATCTTCGGTGTTCCATCCAGAGTCGTCACGCGTTGCAAGAATGGCGTCGGGTGGCCGTCATGGATTTGCGCAGTCGGTCTTCCAGGTCGGCGGAAACGCGGGTTCCGCCATCGGGCCACTGCTCGCGGCGTTCATCGTGCTGCCGTTCGGCCAATCCAGTATCGCATGGTTTTCCGCCGCCGCCTTCCTCGGAATGCTCGTGCTGTGGAACGTGGGCAACTGGTACGGCACGAACCGAGTCACGGCATCGCCAGGAGCGAACCGCGCTGCGATCGGACACGCACCGCTCTCGAGGACCAAAGTTCGTTTTGCGCTCGCGATTCTCATGCTGCTGCTCGTGTCGAAATACTTCTATCTCGCGAGCCTTAGCAGCTATTACGCGTTCTATCTCATCAACAAGTTTCACGTATCGGTCCAGAGCTCACAACTTCACCTCTTCGTATTCCTCGGCGCGGTCGCCGCGGGAACGATTATCGGCGGTCCAGTCGGCGACCGCTACGGGCGCAAGCTGGTCATCTGGTGGTCGATTCTGGGCGTGCTGCCGTTCACGCTCATGCTGCCGTTCGCAAATCTTTTCTGGACCGAAATCCTGAGCGTCGTGATCGGTGTCGTGATCGCGTCGGCATTTTCCGCGATTATCGTCTTTGCGCAGGAGCTCGTGCCCGGCAAGGTAGGAATGATCTCCGGATTGTTCTTCGGCCTCGCGTTCGGGATCGGTGGAATCGGCGCGGCCCTGTTCGGAGAGCTTGCCGATCACACCAGCATCGAGTTCGTTTACCGCCTCTGCGCCTTCCTTCCGGCCATGGGCCTGCTCACGGGATTTCTTCCGGACATCGAGGGTCGCGGACAGAAAGTGTAGCGGCGCCACACCGCCGTCATCTCGACGTTGTCAAATGTTTGCGTGGCCGTGCGAGGGATACGCGTGGTTTGCTTGTGAAGCTCGTGTCGCATACTGACTCGCCGCCGTAGATTTTTTTTCGCGACAATTGTGGCCGAGCTCAAAGTCGCTCGCACGAATTCCTGGACACGCATACGATGCATCGATTCCTTGTTTCCCTCGTTGGCGTCGCGCTCGCCTCGACGGTCGGTGGTCAGCGCACGCTGTCCTCGTCAGCCGGATCGCCAGTCGTTCCAGCCGCCGAACGCACGATTCTCATCAGTGCAAGCGACTTTGCATACACCGGCCTTCCGCAGCACGCGCCTGCCGGATGGCTGCGAGTGACAATGGCGAACAGTGGCAAGGAGCTGCACATGCTCGCGACCTTCAGCGTTCCGCGCGGCTACACTCAGGCGACACTCATTGACTCACTGATCCACGGCCACGCGCCGGCGAACTTCGAAGAATGGGGCGGCCCGAACGCGGTGGCGCCTGGCGATACGAACACGATGTACGTGATGCTACCAGCGGGCCCCTATGTTGTTGGATGCTTCGTGCGGAGCGCCGACGGAACGACGCATTTCATGAAGGGAATGCTGGGCACGTTTGATGTCGTTGCCACGGCGAACACGGGGGCGCCACCACCGAGTGACCGCAACGTCACGATTGGAGGAACCACCTCACTCCACACGGGCGAGCACGCGTTCGTGACCGCGAATTTTACGCCGGGCACGTACGTCCTGGTCTGCTGGCTCACGACTCACAACAAGTTTCACTTTGATCTGGGCATGAAGAACGTATTCACCGTATCAGACACCTAGCGCCCCGAGTCGATTGAGCAGTTCCCGAACGAAAAATGGGTGCAGACTCAGCAGAGCCTGCACCCATTCCCGTTCGCATCACGGCGATTACACAGGGAACAGCATCTCGCGGTACTTGGGCAGCGGCCAGTCGGCGTCGTTGATCATCAGCTCGATGGCGTCGCACTTCTCGCGCACTTCGGCCATCGTGTCGGCACCCTTCTTCGTCAGGTGCTTTGCCTGCGCTTCCGTATCATCGTGCATTCCCTCGGCCTTTTCGATTGCGCTGGCCAGCGTGTCGCGGCAGTCGATGAGATCCTCGATTGCCTTCCCGACCCTGTTGGCGACAGCCGCCTGCGGCACGGACGAGATTCCAGCGCTCTTTGCGTGCGCCGCTGACGCGGCTAGCGACCCGGTGTACCCGAGTGCTGTCGGAATCACCAGTGTGTCCACCATCTCCTTGAGCGTGTGCAGCTCGATGAGCATGTCCTTGGAGTAGCGCTCCAGGCGTACGTGATAGCGCGAGTCGAGCTCCTCGTCGGTGAAGATGCCGAGCGACGTGAGAAGCTTGCGCGACTGCTTTGTCGTCAGCTGCTGCAGTGCTTCAGGGCTCCGGCGAAGATTGAGCAGTCCGCGCTTGTCAGCTTCGGTGACCCACTCGTCCGAGTAGTTATTCCCTTCAAAGCGGACCGGCGAGCTCTCCTTGAATGCACGGCGGACTGCCTTGAGAGCCGCGTCGTCGACCGACTTTGTATCGTGCTTTGAGTCCTTCAGCTCTGCGCGCAGCTCGTCCGTTATCTCCGCAAGTGCTTCGGCGACCGCGGCATTGAGCAGCACTATCGGGAATGCGATGCTCTGGCTCGAGCCGACCGCGCGGAACTCGAACTTCTGGCCCGTGAACGCGAACGGTGAAGTGCGATTGCGGTCGGTGTTGTCCTTCTGGATCTCCGGAAGCTTTGCGACGCCGAGTCCGATCATCTGCTGATCGGCGCTCTTCGTGCTGGTACCGGCGATGATCTCCTCGATCACGCGCGTGAGCATTGATCCCATGAACACCGAGATGATTGCCGGCGGTGCCTCGTTGGCACCAAGCCTGTGCTCGTTGCCGGACGACGCGATCGCCGCGCGCAACAGACCAGCGTGCTTGTGGACGCCCTTGAGCACTGCTGCCAGAAACAGCAGGAAGCGAATGTTCTGATGCGGCGTCTTGCCGGGCTTGAGCAGGTTCACACCATCGAGAGCGTCATCCGTCGAGCGCACCGCCATCGACCAGTTGCAGTGCTTGCCGCTTCCATTCACTCCAGCGAACGGCTTCTCCGCCAGCAGCGCCTGCAAACCGTGCCGCAATGCCACGCGTCGCAGCGTCGCCATTACTATCTGGTTGTGGTCGACCGCGATGTCGGTTTCCTCGAACACTGGCGCCATCTCGAACTGACAGGGTGCGACCTCGTTGTGGCGTGTAACGATCGGCACGCTGAGCTTGTACAGTTCGTGCTCGACTTCTGCGATGCACGCCTGGATACGTTCCGGAATTCCGCCAAAATAGTGGTCCTCTAGCTGCTGTCCGCGCGAAGGCGGCGCACCGATCAGCGTTCGGCCTGCCATCACAAGATCGGGCCGCATGGCGAACAGCGTACGGTCGATGAGGAAGTATTCCTGCTCTGCGCCGAGTGTCGTGTACACGCGCTGGACACTGCGGTCGCCGAGCAGCTCGAGGAGTTCCGTCGCCTTTTGCGAGAGGACATCGGAGCTGCGGAGCAGGGGCGTCATCTCGTCCAGCGCCTCACCGTTATAGCCGATGAAGACCGATGGAATACACAGGGTACGGGCGCCCGCACTCTCAACAATGAACACCGGACTCGCCGGGTTCCACGCCGTATATCCCCGTGCTTCCCACGTTGCGCGAAGACCCCCCGACGGGAAGCTGGACGCATCCGGCTCGCTCTGGATGAGCTGGGCGGCGGAAAACGCTTCCATCGGCTCGAGCTCATCGTCGAACGTGAGGAAGGCATCGTGCTTCTCTGCCGTCAGCCCCGTCTGTGGCTGGAACCAGTGCGTGAAGTGAGTCACACCACGTGAAACCGCCCAATCCTTGATGACCTGCGCGACGGTGGGCGCGATATCAATGTCCAGCTTCTTCCCCTGCCTGACCGAAGACAGGAGCTTGAGATACAGCTCCTTGGGCAGCTTCTCACGCATCTGTCGCGCGCCAAACGTGTTGATGCCGAAGTATTCGGACGTGCGCAGCGGGGCAGGGGCGCTCGACTCATCAGTAACTCGGGTCGAGATGTCCTGTATGGCTAACTGGCGGGCGGTAGGCATGAATGGCTTAGGCTCGGGATTCTGAGAAAATAAATTGCTCAACTTGCACAATCTGCAGATCAATCTGCATATTTATGTCAACCAACGCAAGGTAAAAGGGCAAAAAATTGCATAAAGCAGAAATTTTGGCTATCACGAAGCAACAATCGGTGCGCTTTGTCAGGCTCCAGTTCACGGATATTCTGGGCGTCAACAAGAACGTGGAGATCCCTTCATCCCAGATCGAGAAGGCGCTCGACGGGGACATCATGTTCGACGGATCCTCGATCGAGGGGTTCGTAAGGGTCGAGGAATCTGACATGCTACTGGTCCCTGATCTGACCACCTTTCAGGTGTATCCATGGGGCGACCCCGACGCCCGAGTCGCTCGCCTCATTTGCGACGTCCATACCCCGGACGGTGCCCACTTTGAAGGCGACCCGCGCTGGGTGCTCAAGCGGGCGCTGGCGCGGGCGGAATCCATGGGGTTTCGGATGAACGCAGGGATGGAAGCCGAGTTTTTCATGTTCCGTCCGGGCGCTGGCGGCGATGCTTCCACCATCACCCACGACGTGGGAGGCTACTTCGACCTCGCGCCGTCCGACCTTGGCGAGGAGGCCCGGCGCGCAATCGTGATCGCGCTCGAAAAAATGGGGTTCGAGGTCGAAGCCGCCCACCACGAGGTCGCGCACGGCCAGCATGAAATTGACTTCCGGTACGCCGACGCGCTCCGCACCGCCGACAACATCGCGACGTTCCGCTTCGTAGTGAAGTACGTAGCCCAGCAGTTCGGGCTCGTCGCGTCATTCATGCCGAAGCCGATTTTCGGGCAGAGCGGGAGCGGAATGCACACGCATCAGTCGCTGTTTCGTGGAAACGACAACGCGTTCTACGATCCAGAGGGGCAGTACGAGTTGAGCGAGACGGCGCTGCACTACATTGGAGGTCTTCTCAAGCACGCACGCGCATATACGGCGATCACGAACCCGCTCGTCAACTCTTACAAGAGGTTGCTCACCGGCTACGAGGCGCCGGCCAACGTAGCGTGGTCCATGCGCAACAGATCTCCGATGCTCCGCATCCCCGCGCGCCGCCAGGTTGGAACCCGCGTCGAGCACCGGGCCCCCGACCCGGCCGCAAACCCTTACCTGGCGCTTGCCGTAATGCTCGCCGCAGGTCTCGACGGCATCGAGACACGCGCCGACTACCGCGAGCCCGTCAACGAAAATATCAGAGAGATGTCACACCGCGAGCGCCGCCGGCTCCGCATCGATGATCTGCCGCACGATCTCAATGAAGCCTGCGACGAGCTCGAGCGCGACGAGGTGATACGTGACGCCCTCGGTGCGCACGTCACGCGTCACTTCCTTGCGGCCAAGCGGGAGGAATGGAGCGAATACATGACGCAGATAAGCAAGTGGGAGCTGGATAACTACCTCGCGAAATACTGAACGAGATAATGACTCGCGAATGGTGAATTACATCGTTAGAGTCGGTTGACCACGAAAGGCGAACTTCCCGACGATTCGGGTCTCGCTCGCCTGCGAAATTGTGAACGCCCCGCGTGTGCCCGTCAGATACACCATACCAATTCGGATCGGCGCCGAGTCGCTCCGGATCTGTGGCGACATTCCAAACAGTGCCGCGTTGGCCTGTCGCGGCGCCGTAGTCGCGGTCGCCATTCCTGTTCGGACTTGATATGTCTGGAGCTGTGCGAGCGTGCCGGCGCGAGGAAACAGGACGATCACGAAAGTTCGCTCGCGAGCATCGAGCGGCGGCATTGGCTGGTCCTCGGACCGCGGCGAGCACCATACCTCGTGCGTCTCGAAGCCAGGAGGCGATACGTTGAGCATCGCGCCCCGGATATACGTTGTGCGCGCGCTGTCGCTAACCCCGAACACCGGCGCTCCGTCGGCGAAGACCTGGCACGTTCCATCTTCGCGGAACTCTCCGACGATGCTGACGGCGGGCGGGCGGAATCGATTTGACGATTGCGATGACGCTGATGCTGCGCCAGTAAGGAATGAGGCAAGCGCGAGCGCCGATTGCGCGAGAACCGAATGCGCGAGAACCGAATGAATACGTGGCATGCGCAAAGCTCGCTCGTGCGCCTGCGTTAAGACAAAGCGGATTCGCGCACGCAGGTGCAACTCTGCTACAGGTAGTCCACCGCGAGCTTCCGCCCCACGTATATGCCGATGCCCGTACCCACGATTGACAGCATGAATGCCGTCATCGTTCCGAA
>JALYTX010000073.1 GCA_030854055.1 Gemmatimonadota bacterium
ATCTCACCCGCGATGAGCCATCCAAGGAAGACCGCCACTACCGGATTCACGTAGGCGTAGGTCCCGACTGCGGCGGGGGTGGCATTCTTGAGTAGCCAGCTGTAGGCGGTGAAGGCGATGAGCGAACCGAAGACTATCAGATAGGCGAGCCCCTCAAGTGATGACGTTGAAACAGCGCGCGGCGCGAACGACGACATTTCCCCGGAGCCGAATCCCAGTATCATGAGTGCTGCGCCCCCCACGAGCATTTCGATCCCTGTGGCCAGAAGTGGAGAAGGCAGATCGGCGTATCGTGCAATGAGCGACCCGGCCGCCCACGACACTGATGCAAAGACAAGAACGAGCGCTCCTCGCACGTTTATTGGAGCAGATCCGCTTGACGGGCCTGGGCCTACGAGCACCCACATTCCCACCAGGCCGACGGCAACTCCCAGCGCCACGCCACGTGAAGGCCGAGTGCCACCGCGTCTTGCCCACTCGAGCGCGACCAGCCAGAGCGGCACGATCGCGACAATCAGCGCCGCAATCCCGGTCGGTACTACCCGCTCCGCCCACGCCACGCCGCCGTTCCCCACGGTCAACAACAGCACCCCGATCGCGGAAGCGTTGCGCCACTGTATTCGCGTTGCCGGCTTGACGCCACGCCATGCGGTCCAGAGGTACATCAACGCACCCGCGATCAGAAATCTTCCGCCGGCCATTATGAATGGCGGAATCGTCGCGATCGCGTAGTGGATCGCAAGATATGTTGAGCCCCATATCGTGTAGACCGCAGCGAAGGCCATAACGAGGGCGACACGGGAGCGCGGCATGGCCACAAGTTAAGGAGTCACGCGCCGATCGGTCGCGCCATGCCACGAATTTGATAGCGCGGCGTTCTCGACACGGATCTTGCCGATTACGCAGACAGTGCCACAACGCGCGGAGTGAACGCTGGCTATTGATGACTGGCAGCCATTTCGATCGCGCTGCGAACCAGCAAGAACTTGTCAGCGCCTCGGCGTGACTCCCCCGATATTCCGTGCTTCCAGCGGACAGAGGACTCATGCACTACGCGTTGCCTCACTCGGACAAGTACCTGCACGTGATAACCCCCTGGGCGCTGGTAGCCACAGCCTGCGCCGCGACACTCTTGGCGCCCCTCGTGTTTCCCGTGATGATGTCCCTGGGCGCACAGGTCGCGATTGCACCATGCAGTGTGGACAAGGCGTCTGGTGACGCGTGGTGGACAGGGCCAATGCTTGCAAACTCCGCAGCAACGCTCCCCGCCGGCCACATTCTCGCGGAGCCGTACATCTACGACGTGCGCGCGAGCAGCAGCTACGACGACAATGGTAGACGGCGACCCGCGACACCTACGAACTCGTACGGCTCGCTCACCTACATCATTTACGGAGTCACTGACCGGTTGTCGGCCGGTGCGGTGCCGACATTCGGTATCAATACAATCAGCGGGAGCTCCAGAAGCACGGGGATTCATGCGGGCGACCTGTCGGTACAGGCCCAGTTCCGTCTCACGTCGCCCACGGCGTGCCGCAGCAGGCCCACCATTTCGGTATCGCTTCAGGAAAGTCTTCCCATCGGTCAGTACGACAAGCTGGGCGATCGTCCCGCGAACGGCTTTGGCAGCGGTGCATACGCGACGACGCTGGCGGTATACTCGCAGACGTACTTCAAACTTCGTAACGACCGAATTCTGCGTGTGCGCGTGAACGTTTCCGGGACGGTGTCGAGGAACGCCGATGTAGTTGGCGCAAGCGTCTACGGGACGGACGGGCTGTTTCGGGGACTTGCTTCACCAGGCGCTGGCATTTCGACGGACGTTGCGGTGGAATACAGCGTGACGAGGCGGTGGGTACTAGCGCTTGATCTCATCCAACGTCACGCCTGGGACACGCGCATATCGGGAAGTGAGACGAGCGCGCCGTCAAGCTCGATTTCAACTATCGTCATGCATTCCGGTCCGAGCGACGCCTTCGGGCTTGCCCCCGCGCTCGAGTACAACTTGAACTCGAACATGGGAATACTCTTTGGGACAAGGGTGATCGCGGCTGGTCGCAACACCGCCGCGTCGGTAACCCCCGCAATCGCGGTAAACCTGGTACACTAGCGCAAGCGAGGGTCGCCGACGCAATCATCCGCACGCAACAGCCTGACACCAGTTGCGTTCGTCGGGCGTACCTCCAGTTCGGCTAAACCAGAGGTTCTTGACAAATCAAGATTACTTGATAGAATTCAGGATGCCCCGGCCACTCACAGGTACAAGTAGCGATCGTGCCAAGCTGTTCCACGCCCTGTCGGACGATACCCGCCTGGCGGTGATCGAGATGCTGCGCGGCGGTGAGCGGTGCGTTTGCGAGCTGCAGGATAGCCTGGATGCAGCACAGTCTCGGCTTTCCTTTCACCTTCGTGTTCTCAAGGACGCCGGCCTTGTGGAAGATCGGAAGGTCGGACGCTGGTCGTATTACTCCATGACCGCGTCGCGCCTGGATGACGTCGTTGCCTATGTCGATTCGATGCGTCCTGCCCCCAAGCGTCCGCTGCTGACGCGCTCATCCAGCGGCTCACCTCGCCTCGTGGCGCTGGGAAGACGTTCCGGTTAGTGCACACTTTTTTTTCGCTTAAATATCAATAAATATTGATTCTATGATGGAGAGCACAATGTCGACGCACACCATAAACACGCCGAATCCCTCCGTCGCGAAGCTCCCTGTCGCGATCGTCGGCGCAGGTCCGATTGGGCTCGTGGCTGCAGCGCACCTTGTTGCGCGAGGGGAGACGCCAATCGTGCTCGAGGCCGGCGAATTGGTGGCATCGAGCATCCGGCAATGGTCGCACGTCAGATTGTTCTCCCCTTGGCGATATCTCGTGGATCCGACGGCGGTCGAATTGCTCGAGTCGGCCGGCTGGGAGATGCCAGCGCCGGACGAACTGCCAACCGGCGGCGAATTCGTCAACCGGTTCGTCGAGCCACTGGCGAGCCTGCCGGCGCTCGCTCCGCACATCCGGCTCCGCCACCGTGTCCTGGCGATCAGCCGGCACGGACACGACAAGGTGAAGAGCAGCGGGCGCGCCGACGCACCATTCGAGCTCGTCCTCGATGTCGACGGAAGAACCGAGCGCATTCGGGCGCGCGCGGTCATCGACGCGTCGGGCACCTGGAACACGGCGAACCCGCTCGGCGCCAACGGCCTGCCTGCGATCGGCGAAATAGAAAATCGCAAGCGCATTCGATATGCGATACCCGACGTCGCGCAACGCGACCGCGCGCAATACGTCGCGCGGCGCACTCTCGTTGTCGGCAGCGGACATTCGGCGTTCAATGCTGTGATCGACCTTGCCGCGCTCGCACAGCAACAGGCATCCGGAACGGTGACATGGGCGATACGCAGAACCGACGTTGGACTCCTCTTCGGCGGTGGTGAAAAGGACGGGCTCGAGGCACGTGGCGCACTCGGCACAAAGCTTCAACGTCTGGTGGAGAGCGGCCAGGTCACTCTCATCAAGGGGTTCGGTCTCGACCGCATCGATGCAGTCGATGCCGGCCTCATCGTGACCAGCGACGACCGGCGCAGCATCGCGACGGATGAAATTGTCGCAACGACGGGCTTTCGGCCCGATCTCGCAATTACGCGTGAGTTGCGGTTGCGGCTGGACCCATGGCTCGAGGCGCCGGAAGCACTCGCACCACTCATCGATCCCAATGTCCACAGCTGTGGAACGGTATACCCGCACGGGGCCGTCGAGCTTGCGCACCCGGAAAGCGACTTCTACACAGTGGGCATGAAAAGTTACGGCAGGGCACCTACGTTTCTGCTGCTCACCGGCTACGAACAGGTGCGCTCGGTCGCGTGCGCACTCACTGGCGACGAGCAAGGGGCGCGCGAGGTGCGGCTCGTGCTGCCCGAGACTGGCGTTTGCCAGACCGATCTGGGTGGAGGATCCTGTTGCGATGATTCGTCGAGCCGAGTGGGTGCCGGGTCCGACTGCGGCTGTGGCGCGAGCGCGGGCGAAAGTGGCGATTCGGGTTGCTGTTGATGGCCTTGCACGTGACGTCGAGCACGATGCGTTGAACCCGGGCATGCTCGACCACTCCCGATCCGTACCAAACTGGTGGCCGTCGAGGTTCTACTACGGTTGGGCACTCGTATGGACACTCGGATTCACAGAAGCCGTGTCGTACGGAATTCTCACGTATGCATTCGGCGTGTTCATCGTACCCATGACGCACGAGTTCGGCTGGTCGAACGGGATCGTCACCGGGGCATACTCGCTTGCAATGCTGGTGATGGGAGTCTGCGCGATACCGGCCGGCGCATGGGCGGACCGGCATGGCACCCGCGCACTCATGACCGCGGGATCATTGCTGGCATCGGTGCTCATTCTTGCCTGGGCGCGGGTCAGCTCGGTCGCCGGCTACTACGCGGTCTGGACGCTCATGGGTTTCGCACTCTCCGCGGTCCTGTATGAGCCGGCTTTCGTGGTGATCACGACGTGGTTCAAGGAGAAGCGATCGGGCGCGCTCACGGTGCTGACTTTCACGGGCGGATTCGCCAGCGTGATTTTCGTTCCGCTCGGCACGTGGCTCGTCAGCGTATTCGGTTGGCGCGCTGCGCTCGTACGGGCAGAAGCACTTCGGCAAGATTGCAGGGGTACTGACGCTCCTGCTTGCGATGGCGCGTGCCGCCGCTCCGTTGGGTGCGAGCCTGGTGTATGATCTTGGGCCGGCCGGCAAAGGCTACGACCTTGTTGTTGGCGTGCTGGCATCTCTCTGCCTTGCGTCCACCATATCGCTCGTGCTGGACGACCGTGAGGGCAATCTGGAACAGATCGCGCCGGCGGCGATGTGAGGACTTACACTGAGATTGAGGCATATACATGTCAGGTATGATGCGTACGATTGTAAGACCTGCAGCAGCACAGGATATGCGCGCCGTTGCGGACATTTATAACGAAGGAATACGTCAGCGTGTCGCAACGTTCGAGACGCGGGAGCGAACGTTGGAAGAAGTCTCGTCGTGGCTGAACGACGCTCATCCATTTCTGGTCGCAGTGGATGAGGATGGTCGAGTGCTCGGATGGATTCGTGCGTCTCCGTATCGCGCGCGCGAGTGCTATGCGGGAATCGCCGACTTCTCCGTTTACGTGGCGACCACGGCACGCGGTAAACGTGTCGGCGACGCGCTTATGAGTGGGTTCATACCTGCGTGCGCCCACAGTCGAACGTGGAAACTCGTATCGCGTATATTTCCCGAGAACCGGGCGTCGCTTGCCCTGTGCGCGCGTCACGGATTTCGTGAAGTCGGCCGCTACGAGAAGCACGCGCAACTGGACGGTGTGTGGCGCGATGTGATCATCGTCGAACGACTTATTCCAGAGAATCTTGTGTAAGAGCCGTCACCCGTTAACCCCCGGCTGAAGCAGCGTAACATCAGGTCATTGCCGTACGGCGCGGTTACATCTTTTTCTGGAGTCACCAAGTGTCTCGGCTACCGTCGGTAGCAAATCCGTTGGTTGTCGTCACCAGTGGCCTTGATACGGCCCTCTGGCGTCAGATCTACGATCAACTCCGCGAGGCGATTGTGACTGGCCGGCTACCCGCGGGAGTTCAGCTTCCCGCGACACGCGTGCTCGCTAAAGACATTCTGGTATCTCGCAACTCCGTGAGCACGGCTTACGATCAGCTACGCGCGGAAGGGTATCTTGTACACCGCCAGCGCCTGGGAACTTTCGTGGCGGCAGTGGTGCCTGATCTGGTTGCGCGCCCGTCACTGTTGTCTGGCTCAAAGTCCGGGATTGCAGAACTGAAGCATGCTGAGTCATCGCAACACGCGAGCCTCTCCCGCACCGGCATGATCTTCGTGAGGGCAGCCGAACGCCTTGCAGTGCGGCCTGGATTGGGGAGCTCGCGGGACCCAATTCCATTCCGCATCGGCGACCCGGCGGTGGATGCGTTTCCAGTTGCGCTTTGGGGCAGGCTGATCGCGCGGCGGTGGCGTACAGGCCGCGTACCGCTCGGATACTCGAACCCGGCTGGTGTTAGAGTGTTGCGGGAAGCTATTGCAGCCTATCTCACAGCATCCCGCGGAGTCAGATGCGACCCGAAGCAGGTTTTCATCGCGAGCGGGACGCAGCAGGCGGTCGATCTGGCAACGCGTCTTGTGCTGTCACCGGGCGATGCGGTCTGGGTGGAAAATCCAGGTTATCCCGGCGCACGTTCTGCGATCGAGGGGTGCGGTGCCACGATAGTGCCCGTGCCGGTGGACAATGATGGCCTGGCCGTCGAGCACGGGCTCGCCATGAACCGTTTCGCGCGCGCGGCGTACGTAACCCCGTCGCATCAGTTTCCGCTCGGTGCTGTGATGAGCATCTCGCGACGGCTCGCGCTTCTCGAGTGGGCTGCGGAGGCTGATGCATGGATTTTTGAAGATGATTACGACAGCGAGTTCAGGTATTCAAGTCGCCCGCTACCGTCGCTGCAGGGACTTGATGAGCGTGGTCGCGTCATCTACGTGGGAACGTTCAGCAAGACACTCTTTCCCGCACTCAGGCTGGCCTATCTCGTTTCGCCGCCCTCTCTCGTCGATGCGTTCCAGGCAGCATGCGCGCTTGGAGGGCGCTATGCCCCCACCGACACACAGCTTGTCGTGGCGGATTTCATTACCGAGGGTCACTTCGACCACCATCTCCGGCGAATGCGTGCACTGTACGCTATGCGTCAGGAGGCGTTGATCTCCGACGTGATGGAGCTGCTTTCTGAGTGGCTCGAAGTCGCCCCCAGTGCCGCCGGATTGCACCTGGTTGCCTGGCTCAGAGAAGGAGTGCCGAATGCCCGGGCGGTAAGCGCGCTTGCTGCGGATGCCGGTGTCGAGGTGGGTGCGCTATCGAATTACACGGAGCATCCCCTCGGGCGTGAGGCTGTCCTTCTTGGGTACGGTGCTTTTGAACCGGCCAACATGCGAACGGCAGCGATTCATCTGGCGCGCGCCCTGAATAAGCGGTAACGGCCTGCCACGCGTCGCATTTTCACTCGTCGCAGCAGGCTTGCCTGACAGAGCTTCTGGCACCATTCACTATCCCCTCCGTGGCACTGTCCGTGGCGATGCCATAGTGCGATTCTGGATGCGTAGCGCCTGAAACTCGCTTTCGGTCGTCATCTTCCCAGGCAGCGCAACATGCCACCGCATTCAGATCCAAGTACGTTCCGGCGCGTCGACCCACTATCCGTTGGGCGCATTGCACGGATCACGGATGTCACCTGTACGTGTCCGCGCTCGCCGTGCGGCCCGGAGCAACAGGCAAGTGCGTACCAACTCGTGTTCGTCCGTGCCGGCGTGTTTGTCAAACATCATCCCACAACGCAACAGCGGCAGCTTGCAGCGCAACCGGCGCACGTGTTGTTCATGAAGCGGGGTGAAGCGTTTCGCACGAGTCACCCATCCAGCCGCGGCGACTCGTGTACTGTCATCGCCTATGATACCGCGACGGTGCACGAAGTGAGCGTCAAGTACGCCCCGACTTCTGCCTTGGTGGATACCAGCCCGTTCCCGGCAGCGCACGCGGTAGTCTCTCCATCGGCGGTGCTCCGGCTCCAGCAACTCCGTCAGCGTCTCCGCACAACTCCCGTGCTGGTGTCATCGGCGCAAGCGGACGCCGAAGCGCTCGGCCTGCTACACATCGTGCTCGAAGCCGCCTGGACCCAATTCCACGAGGGGTCGCACGACGTGTACCATCATTCGTCGCTACGTCAACGCGAGATAGTGGAGACGGTCAAGGAAGCGCTGGCCAGGCACCCCGCCGCGGCGACGTCGCTTCATGACCTGGCAACGTACATCGGTATCTCACCCTTCTACCTGGCTCGCACGTTTCGACGGGAAGCAGGTCTGCCGATCCATCAATATCTGCTACGCTTGCGACTGGGAACGGCACTCGAGCGAATGTCCGACCCGTCCGTTCGGTTGAGCGCAATCGCATTGGATGCCGGGTTCTCGAGTCCGAGCCATTTCACGAGCGCCTTCCGCAGGGCGTTTGGAGTGGCGCCCACCGAGTGGAAATCAAACACATCGGAGGAACAGCATCGACAGGCGGCCACACCGCGCACCGCTGACCACGTGACTGACGCAGTGGCAGGCTGTCATGCATCAACCTGCTCACAGCAATGCGCATGACGACGCGTTGATCATGGAAGCACACAAGCACTGCTACTTTGTAACCAGCGCAGCGCACGCGGCCCTGACTTCGGACGACGCACTTGTTGTTGATGCGCTCAGGACGAGCGGTATTCAAGTAAGGCCCCTGGTGTGGACCGAGTCACTGGATGAACTCGCCCCGCTATCTTTGCTCGTGCTTCGCTCCGTTTGGGATTATCACCTGAACGCCCCAGCGTTCCTGGACTGGATTACAGCAGTGGAGCAGGCTGGCCACCGCCTCCTGAACCGGCCGGAGCTCATCCGATGGAACATCGATAAACGGTATCTGGTGGACCTGGCAGCGGCAGGCGTGGCGACAATTCCCACAGTATGGCTGGGCAGAGGCGAGGCTCGTGTACTGGCCGACGAGGTCGACTCGTTCAACTCAGACGCAATTGTTCTGAAGCCAACGGTGTCGGCAAGCGCGTTCGAAACGCATCTGCTGCACGTTCTGACCAATCGTGCACATGCAGACCGAGTATTTGCTGATCTGCACCAGCGGTTCGACCTGATCGTTCAACCATACCTTCCTGAGATTGCTTCCGCAGGGGAATGGTCTCTCATGTTCTTTGACGGTGACTATAGTCATTCCGTGCGCAAGAAACCTGCTCCTGGAGATTTCCGCGTGCAGGTAGACTTTGGTGGCGCGGTGCACCCCGAAACTGCGCCGTTGCATGTGCGGGAATCAGCCGCACGTGTAGTGCGGTGTTTACCCGGCCCCACTCCGCTCTACACCCGTACAGACGGAATTGCGGTTGACGGCCGCTTTCTCCTGATGGAAGCCGAGTGTATTGATCCGGTGCTTTTCTTTCGTTTTAGTGAAGCGAGCGTGATTCAGTTTGCGGATCGCGTTCGGACTGCGGTCCATCAAGACGGTTGCAACCATTAGTTCTGGTCCTTACCAACGGGAGGCGCGGGAGCGGGCGGCCTTGCAGCTTTCAAATCTGCTCCCGAGTGCTTGACGCGGTCCGAGCCGGCCGGCAGTTTCGCAAGTCGCCTTGATCATGCGCGACCACGCTGGATTGCCACAATGCCCACACTTCGTATGCCAAGGGGGAACTGGTATGCATGACGGGCCAGCACGCGCAGCCGTTCTGGTTGCAATTCTGGTCGCGTTCGTCTTCCCGTACGGGGGCCTGCGCGGCCAGGCCACGTCAGCCGCGCCGGATTCTGCCATGGCGGCGGACGGTGCGATGGACGGCATCGTCGTCGATCGGTCGAACCACGGGCTGGCTGGCGTGGAAGTCACGGTGCTGGACGCCAAACTGAACGTGAAGACGAACAGCACTGGAAACTATCGCATAGAAAGAATCGAAGCCGGGCAACACCTTGTGCGATACCGACGGCTGGGAATGCAACCGGTGAGTCTCTGGGTGATCATCACGCCGCGCGAGATTACGGGGGCGGATGTTGTGATGGGTACCAACAGGCTTGCGACCGTTGACGTGACGGCGGCCAGCGGTCACTTGATGACACTGCCTTCCGAGTTCGTGCAACACATGCGCTCTGGCATGGGTCACTACATCACGGAAGACGAGATTGCGAGTCGGCAGGTTCGAAGCACCGACGAGCTGTTCCGCGCAATTCCTGGCGTCATCGTGGCGTCAGGACAGAATCCCGGACAGTTCAAAGTGTCGAGTGGGCGCGGGATCAACTCGTTTCTCGCGGACCCATGTCCAGCCGGCATCCCGCTGTATGTGAACGGTGTGCAGGCCGTCGGTCCCGTCGCTTCTCACGCCGCGTCGCTGTCCATGAGCACCGCGGTTACTCCCGTGCAATCGGTGGACATCGTGCGTCCGAGCGAGATAGCGGGTATTGAAGTGTACGTCGGCCCGGCGGGGCTTCCGGCCGGAATCCCGCCATCCGTCTGCGGCGCCATCATCATCTGGACCAAGTAGCGACGTCGACGCCGATCATGCTTCCAATGCCGTTTCTCGCCATCTCGGGAAGCCTGAGAACCGGCGCCTCGAACACCGCATTACTCGAAGCCGCTCAACTGCTCGCACCGCCGAACGTCGTCATTTCCATGTACGGCGGCATCGCGCAACTTCCCCATTTCAATCCCGATCTCGAGGAACGTGAGCTCCCGGAGCCAGCACGCGCACTGCGCGACGTCATTGCACACACGGACGGCGTCATCATCTCAACACCCGAGTACGCTCACGGCCTGCCCGGGTCGTTCAAGAACGCGCTCGACTGGCTGGTCGGCAGCACTGAATTCCCTGGTATGCCGGTGATGATAATGTCGGCATCGAGCTCCTCGATGCACGCACCCGCATCACTCCGCGAGGTGCTGCGCACGATGTCGGCGAGGCTCGTCACTGAAGCAGATGTGACGGTCGAGCTCCGCGGACGGTCGCCCGCGCCGACCGCGCTCGTGGCGGACGCGAAGGTGGCCGAAGTGATCCGGCAAGGTCTGACGATATTCGCTCGGCGCGTCGCCGAGCTTCGCGGCTCGCCCTGACCGAGCACGGCGCTCCAAGGCGCCGTTGCGCGGTCACCGTCCGGATTCGTTCGGCACGTGCGTCTGAAGCGCTGCGACCATCACTTCAATACTGCGCTCGACGTCATCCGCTGTAGTCGCCCATGACGATACGCTGATGCGCATTGCGAATTGTCCGCGCCAGTGTGTTGGTCCGAGCCAGCACGTTCCGCTCTGCTGGATATACGTCAGCGCGGCGCGTGTAGTTTCCTCATCGACTGCTGCGAAGACGACCTGGTTCAACACCACCTCGTTGAGCACACTGTAGCCTGCGGCCGCGAGCGCCGCTGCGAATCTCCGAGCATGCGCGCAGGAGCGCTCCACCAGGTCTTCCACGCCGGAGCGGCCAAGGTGTGCGAGGGCAGCCCAGAACTCCACGCCGCGCGCACGCCGACTCAGCTCGGGCGTGAACGTGTTCGGTTGACGCCGCTCATCATGCACCAGGTACGTCGCCTCGACGCCAAAAACGTCGTGTACGGCCTCGCGGTCACGGCAGACGTAGATCGCCGAATCCTGCGGCAGGTTAAGCCACTTGTGTCCATCCACGCTCCACGAGTCGGCGAGCTCGACGCCGACAAGTTGTGCCTGCGTCGTGCGCGCCACGCGCGCCCAGAGTCCGAATGCGCCATCCACGTGCACCCACGCAGCAGCCGCGCGTGCACGTACGCAGATCTCGGAGAACGGGTCCGAAGCACCGGAATTGATGTTGCCCGCCTGCAGAATCACCAGCGTCCGGTCGTCGAGCGCAGGCATCGCATCGGGGATCACGCGTCCCTGGTCGTCCACGGGACAGCGTTCCACCTGATCCAGACCGAAGCCGGCGTAGCCAAGCGCCGCGAGGTTGGTGGGGTGAATATCCGCGCTGGCGACGACGCGGAGCCGAGGCGCATTCTGCAGTCCGCCGCGCTTGACATTGTACCCGGCGCGACGAAGCAGCGCGGAGCGTGCCGCTGCAAACGCCGAGAATGATCCCATGGTGGATCCCGTCACAAAGCCAACCGCCGCATCGCGCGGGAGGTCCAGGAGCTCGAGCAGCCACGCGGCCGCGACATTCTCGAGTTCTGCGGCGATGGGCGACAGTATCCAACTCCCCGCGTTCTGATCCCATGCGGTCGCAAGCCAGCTGGCGGCAACCGTCACCGGCAGCGCGCCGCCAACCACAAAACCAAAGAATCGTCCGCCAGTAGTGGCGGCCGTTGCGGGTGAGCCGACACGGTCGAGTCGCGAGAGGACCTCGCTTGCCGGCGTTGGCGCCTCGGACATGGGCTCGCGAAGCTCAAGCAACGCAGCAAGCGCCGCGCTCTCCGGCATAACATTTCGCGCATCGAGCTCGGCCACGTATCGTGCGGCCGCGCGGTGTGCGGCGGAGAGCAGGGTCTGCGTGTCGTCGGTCATGATTTCGGTCATGATTGTTGTATGCTGATTATTGTTACCTGGTGGAGAGAAGCAGGCTTGAGGCGAGTGGTCTGTCATGCCATTGCGGTGCGCGCGGCGTCAGCGCATTCGGGCGATCACTTATCATCCGATCGCGAGAAAAGTCCGACGATCATCCCATCCGGATCACATCTGCGCAGGCGTCGATGCCCCCAGGGTTCGTCGGTGGGCGGCAGGAGGACCGATGCCCCGTGCGCCTGCAGGCGTTCGTGCGCGACATCAACATCGTCAACTTCGAGATAGAGCCAGACACTCGAGTTCGACATCGGCTGATCGTGCGCAGCCTTCAATGCCTGGCGGGCGTTTGAGCGCGGCAGAATCTCAATGAGCGCCGCGCCCGCCCGAAAGAGTGTCCCGCGATCCGATTCGCCTCGATTCCAACTCCGCTCGATGCTCAGTCCCAGCGCGTTTCCGTAAAATGCCAAAGCGGCGTCATAATCTGCGGCGCTTACGCCCACACGACACTCAAGCGCATTCACAGGCGCAACGCCGCCGCGGCGCAAGCCATCACAAGCAGCGCGGCGAGCACCGTTCGTCCACTCACGGTCTCGCCAAGAAGCAGCGCCGCCCATGCGACTCCCATGACGGGTTGCAGGAGTTGAATCTGCCCGATTCGCGCGACGCCGCCACGCGCGAGAGCTGCGTACCACGGGAAGAATGCCAGATAGGCGCTCACAGTGGACACGTAGCCAAAACCGGTCCACGCACTTGCACTCACCGCACCAAAATGCGGCAGCCCGCTCACAGCCAGTACCGACGCAAGCAACGCGAGACAAATCGGCGACGCGACCACGAGCGCCCATGAAATAACGCGTACTCCGCCGCTCTTTCCCCACGCGCGCGCAAGGCGGGCTCCTTCCGCATAGCCCAGCCCTGCCGCAATCGCAGCGAAGAGGAGGAGGACATCACCGGGCTGCGGGCGCCCCGCGCCATCGACAATTGCGAACACGAGTACGGACCCGAGGCCCGCGACGCATGCGACAACGAACGCACGAGTCGGTCGCTCGCCCGCACGCCATACACCCATCAGAGCGGTTGATGCCGGGATGAGTCCAGTGATGACTGCTCCGTGCGAGGCAGGCAGCGTGCGCATTGCGAGCGCAGACAGGAATGGAAATCCCAAGACGACACCCAAAGCGACAATCGCAAGTGAACCGAAGTCGGCACGCCGCGGCCGCTCCACGCGCGCGACGAGGAGATACGTCGCGGCGACAATTGCCGCCACGACGCCGCGACCGAGTCCCACAATCGCCCCGCCGAGCGCCGGGACAGCGACGCGCGTGGCGGTGAGCGTGAGGCTGAAGCCAATCACACCCATGAGGCCGAGCAGGAGTGGTACGCCGCGAGCCGAGCCGCGTGGTAGCGGCTGCTGCGAATCAGATGCCGCAACCTGCGGGATCGGCGCTACACGGTCAATCGCGCAACACACTGCTCAGCTCCCTGCATGGGTAGAAGCACGTAGTGTCAGACCAGATTCTCCTTGATAAGGCGCTCGACGATTATCATGTCGCGGCAACGCCCGTCCAGTTTGGCGTGATTCTCATACGTTCCAACAATGCGGCAGCCATGCCGAGTACAGAGCCGCAGTGAAGCCTCGTTCTCAGGAAAGATGCGAGAGAGCCACCCTCCGTCGCGGGACGGACGCATGGCGCGTCGTTGCGTTCACTCACGTACGTCCTCTTTTTCGACGATCGCCGTTTTCGGTCGGGAGCACCCCGGATTGTAACTCGCTCTCCGCGAGCGTCTGTCAATTTCTTGCGATGAGACCCAGCCGTAGCGAGCGGCAATAATCAGATACTCTGACGCGTGCCACGCGCTACACTTCTGTGTACATCTGACTTCCCTATTTCTGCGTGGAAGCTCGGCCAATCGTGTCATTTCACTGGAAGGAATGCTACTGTGGCTACAGGCTCGTTCTCTACAGGTTCTCTCTATCGTATCGCCGCCTTCACTGCGGCACCGAACGGCGGCAATCCCGCGGGCGTCTGGATCGGCGACCATCTGCCCACAGAGGCAGAGATGCAACGCGTCGCGACAGAAGTGGGGTTCTCGGAGACAGCGTTCGTTGCGCCGTCGAAAGGAAGCGAGCGCGTGGTTCGCTATTTCAGTCCGGAAGCAGAGGTCTCGTTTTGCGGTCACGCAACGATCGCCACGGGAATCGTTCTTGGGAATACGGCGGGCAACGGTACGTACCAGCTTCAGACCTCTGTCGGGATCGTACCGGTCGCCGTGCGGTCGGGCGATCGCACGCGCGAAGCATCGCTTACCTCGGTCCTGCCCGAGCACTGCGCTGCAGACGCCTCGCTGGTCGCGGAAGCCCTTGATGCGTTGAGATGGCGCGCCGAGGATCTTGATGCCGCGATTCCACCTGTGCGAGCATATGCAGGCGCGTGGCATCTGGTTCTCGCTGTGCGCACCGCAGAACGACTCGCACAACTGGACTACGACTTTGACGCCCTCAAAGCGCTCATGCTCCGCGCGCAGCTCACCACTCTTCAGTTGATCTGGCGCGAAAAAGAAGACCTGTTCGAATCACGGAATCCGTTTCCGGTTGGCGGTGTGGTTGAGGATCCCGCGACCGGCGCAGCTGCGGCTGCGCTGGGCGGGTACCTGCGAGACGCAGGACTGGTGAAGACACCGTCGACGATCCGGATACGTCAGGGCGCCACGATGGGTCGACCGAGTCACATCGTGGTTGACATTCCCGAGTCCGGCGGGATTGTAGTCACCGGCGAGGGTGTGCCCATTCCCGAATAGACACTGAGCTCGAGTGCGTCAGCACGCGCTGACGGACAACGGCGAGAGTTCGCTGCGAGTGGTGGACCTGACGCTGCTACGGCTCGGCCGTAATCTCCGTCGCATGCTTATCGATCCAATTCTCGCAGCACTTCAGCCGCGCTCTGTAGTCTATCGGTCGGATCCTTGGAGAGGAGGCGCATGACCAGCGCGCCGAGTACGGATGGCACGCCGGTGCGTTGCACGCTCATGGACGCGGGAGCCTGCGCCAGATGTGCAGCAACGAGTGCAGCGGGCGTATCGCCAGCGAATGGAGCGTCTCGCCATGGACGTACCGCATCACGAAATAAACCAATCCGTCGCCCTCGCACGCGTCGCGTTTCTCGAGGAGCGGAACGATGTGCGGGTGGCGCAGCGTGCTGACCACGTTCATCTCGCGCCGAAACCGGTCGATGTCGCAGCAGGCGGCGACCGCGGGTGCGAGGACCTTGATCGCGACCTGCCGACCAGAGTCCGTATCACGTGCCCCGAACACGCGGCCCATTCCGCCGGCACCGAGCTCACGCTCAACGACGTACCGCGTACCCAGCGCCGCTACCAGGCGACGCAGCAGGTCATCGCTTGTTGCATCTGTGTGGCAGAGTGAAGCAGCGCGCGAAGTCACAGGATCGGCAGCAGGCATGGAACGAGTATACATCAAGTATTCTTGATATGCAAGCAGTCCCTGCGTGACTTTATCACTCCCGGCGAAGGAACAGGAAACGTGGTGCTGACGAGTCCTGCCAATCGGCGGTGCCGGCCGGCTTGCTCGACCTGGAGCTCGCGGCGTTCAGTTTCCCAGACGCACCTGCATGGCGTGGATGCTGTACGGTGGCGCGGTGTCAATGTTGACAAGGATCAACGCCGTGCCCTCGTTCTGTGTGGTGACTGCAATCTCGACAGGCCCGGTATCATACGTGGTAATGCGATCGATGGTGATGCCGCCTGCGTTATCATGCATTCTGACGAACCGCTGGACACGGTCGTCGAGCGCGGGGCTGTTTGGATCAGAGTCGAAATGGCTGGAAATGAACGCGCGCAGCTTCGCCGCATCGCCCGCGTTGAGCATGGCGACAAATTCGTTGAGCAGCGCCGCGATCGCGGCAGGAGCCGGCTTTGCTCCGGTGCGGTGCGCCAATTCCGAATCAGGTCCGTCCTCCGGATTGGGCAGTCCGAGCACCAAGCCCAGCTCGCGACGAATCCTTGGGGCCTGCATTGTCGCGTTGGTTGACGCGATGATGATCTCGGTTCGCATACCTGGAAAGCGATCGTAGAGAAAGAAACTCACGCCGTCCGAACCCGCGAGGCCGATGGGCTCGTGCGGATTGAAGCGAAGCGCGCGGGTTGCGGGCGTCATCAGCCTGTCCGACTCGAACAGCGCCGTGTAGAACGTGTGCATGTCATCCACAGTGGACAGCATTCCGCCGTTTCCGCGCAGGTTCCAATACGGTCCGTCCGCCGCATGCGGTTTGGCGAGCATGGTACCGTTATCGCGACCGTCAGCCCGGTAGCCGTGCGCAATCTCACTGGACTTGAAACCGGGCAACAGGAACCCGGTTCGGGTGAGTCCGAGTGGCTTGAGGATCGCGCTGCGCACGTAGATGTCGTACGACTCACCCGTCACGTGTTCGATGATCGCGGCCAGCAGGCTGAACCCAGTGTTTGAATACGCCTCGCGCGTACCGGGCGCGTAGATAAGCGGCGTGCGCATCGCGCTGTCCACCAGCGTCGCACGGTCGAATGGGTCGAAGTCCCCGCCGAGGTTTGGCGGAAGCCCCGCCCGGTGATCCATGAGTTGCTGGATCGTGATGTTGCGCTTGTCGGCAGGTGCGCGAGGAAAGTACTTCCCGATGGAATCGCTTAATGAAAGCCGCCCCTTCTCCTGGAGTTGCAGGATGGCCACGGCCGTGAAGTCCTTGGTGTTGGAGCCGATCTGCACCACCGTCGCCGGTGTGAACGCGACATGCTCGGCGCGATTCGCCAGGCCGTACCCTGCGTCGAGCAGGACCTGGCCGTCACGCTCCACCCGCACCGCGCCGCTGAATCCCGCCCGTTCGGCGACCCGCATGGTGGAGTCGAGCCGTGCGTTCAGTGTTTGGGCGCTCGCTGGCCGAATGGCAAGGGCGAACAAGATGGCGGCGAGTAAGTGGCGCATGGGCGTGCCGGTGGGTGAGGGGTAAACAGGGCGACGGTGGTTGGACAAGATCGCGGTGCGGACGGTTTGCGGGCTCCATCGAAATCTGAACCCGCATCTGATGCGTTCTGCGGATTTTCAGTAAGAAACATAGGGGTCGACGCGAGTGCTTCGCCGTTTCCGCGACGCCACCTAGTTTCACTGCGATTGGAGCTCATACGACACAGTGTTTGTATCGCCCTTTCGACTTCCCGGCAGGCGCACAGTCTCGCACGGTTTCGGGTGGAAGCGCATCTGCGGCGGGCATGCCGTACCGTTCAAGAGTTAGCAGGCCGAGACCATGGCCTCGCCAGCGCAAGCGAAAGCCGGAATTTGCCAAATCGGGACAAATGGGTACAAGTTCAACTACGAGCACCGTGAACGGTCGGAATGATAGGTAACACAGTTGTCCGAGTACATGGGTAACACTTTGGGGTGTCACCCCCGGATGATGTAATCTCGCTCGTCCAGTGTTGCAAGCAAGACCGTGTTGAAGTAGATCGACCAAACTCCGTCATCAGTCTCCTCGAGACCGATGTGTTGATCGACAAGTGAGTTGGCGATGTAGAGGAGTCGCCGCTGGAAGCGGAAGGTGCCGGCATCGGTGACTTTCTTCACCAGGAAGTGCAATGGATACTCGAGCGTTGGCAAGCGACTCGGGTAGGCACGCGGCGAGCTGATGTAGCGGGATCCGGGCGTCTCTTGTTGGAGAGCTTCGTGCGGTCGCTCGGTGTTGTACTCCGCGCGGAACGCATCGAACACTTTTTGCTGTGCAACGCACGTGCGCTGCACAGGCTTGATGGCGCGCCGTTTCATCGTCCGATGCATCCGTTCATGGGCGCCATTTTCCTGCGGTTGGCCGGGATGAATGCGCTGATGCACGATCCCCAACCGCATCCACCAGACGTTCAGATACGACAGTCCATGAATTGCCTGAGTCGCGAACGGGACACCATTGTCCGTGCGAATCGCCACGGGCAAACCGTACTGCTGAAAGGCGCGTTCGAACACCGGCTTGGCTGTGAGCGTCTCCGTCGAGAGCAGGCCGTGGCAGGTAAGTAGATAACGCGTGTGCTGATCGGCAATCGTGAGCGGATAGCAGTACGCACCATTACCTGTGCGGAACTGTCCCTTGAAGTCTGCCGTCCACAGGTCGTTGGGTGCCACCGTCGTGATCGGCACTACACCCGGATGCTGATGCGGATGGCGCCGCCGCCGCTTCCGCACCAACCCACGGCGCGCCAAGAGATCCGCAGCGGTGCTCGCGGCCGGCCAGTCTTCGATCTCCGGATGCCGACCTCGCAACACCTTCAGCAACTTGCGCGCTCCCCAATCGGGATGCGAGCGTCGGAATTCGCAGAGCAGCTCGACCAGGACCGGCCGGATCTTATGCGGACATGAATGCGGAGCACGACTCCGATTCACCAGCCCGCGCTTTCCTTCCTCAGCGAATCGCGCGACCCACTTGTATCCGATCCGTCGACTCACGCCATATCTGGCACAAAGCTCCGTCATCGTAAACCGGTCGCTCTGAGCGTCCAGAATGAACTGCAATCGCTCGTCCATAGGAACTGTCTCCAACCAAGGCACGGCGCACCTCGCGATCCGAAGAGGAGCAGTGCAGTTTAGAAGGAGTGTTACCCATGTGCTTGGACAGAGGTGTTACCTATCTACCCAGTCTATACCCCGGCCGGCCTAACGATGGGTACAGGCCTCGGGCTTCGATCAAACCGATTGCTCGTGTATAACCCCTTTCCCCTAAATTCAGGCGTTCCCCCGCAGGAAGGCAGCGGGCTTCCGGCGCCGCCGGCAGACGGTCGGCGTACTCGTCAATTGGTACCGGGTGGGTAACGTCAGCCTGATTACCGGCACGCCGCTCGGATTTCAACACTCACACTTTGAGCAGGAATTCGCCTACGCTGTACCGACGACCGGTTTGCCGCACAGCGTCAAGATTTTTGTGATCGACTCAGACGGCGGAAAATCAGAAAAGGAGTGCAATGTGTCTGGCGTCCTGCGTCGATAAAAGTTGGCTTCTACCATCCCGTGCGCGCCGCCGTGCGGAACGCAATCATGCGGGCGGTCCGCACGCTACCCGCAACTCGGCCGCTCACTCAATTGGGATCAAGCCGCGGAAATGGCAGACCAGGCGCAATTGCGGATCGGTTCGGGATTGACCATCTATCGCTGCGACACGCAAAGCCGGTGGCAGCACGGCGCGAAGGAGAACATCGAGACTTTCGGATGGGCCGCGTCTCACTCGTATTGGCACCGATGGCATATAAGATTTTCCAGAACGAAAGATGATGCCTGTGCTATTGTGACACCGCACCGCGTGACGATTTAAAGAGCTTCCTACTTGTACTCCCTGGTAAATCTCCGTCTCGAGCCCATCCAGACCTCGATTCCGCTCAGCACTTAAACATCGTGTCCATGGAACCGGCAGCAGCTCAACCCCCCTCAGTTCCATCTGTGTTTCCTTGCCGACATACTGGTGACTGCAGCCCAGATTGTCGCGCCTAGGACTCTGTCGGCGTTCGATGTGGAGGGCTTACGAATGAAAGTCTCAAGCACCGCGAAATACTGGTTGTTTACAGCCGTCATCGCTTGCACATCTGTAAGACCGATTTCCATACATATCCGGGTGACGGAGCGAACACCTGACGCAAGCCCTTCCAAATCGGATGCCGGGTCGGCTAGGCACCGTTCGAAAATAGGACGAAGGGCGTACGGAAGCGTTCGTGCAAAACGGGAGACAACTCCGCTCGAATCCACGTTACCTCTCGCGGCGGATAGAATTGTTCGCTTATTACGCAACGTCGTCTGAAAACAAACGCACTATGAAGCCGATCTGCCGCCGCTTTCGGCGATTCCGTCCGGCGTGACGAGATCACGAACATCAAGGAAGACTTTATGAATGTAGCGCGATAGTCGCGAGCGTCGGAGCCCCAGAACACTTTCGACGAGCGTCGTCGCGCCCTCCCACTGTTCACGTGTTCTTGGACTGTCGACGTCCGGCGCGTTCAGGAAATACACGTACACTAAATGTGCGTTTACACCTTGTGAACGAAGAAAATGGAGATGAGCAATCCGATTGGCATATTGATAGAACGCACCGTCCCAGTCGGTTTCGCTCTTGGGTACAAGATCACCGCGCACTCGCCTCAACGATTCCAATATCTTGGTGCGTGCTTCGCCCGTAGCTCGCGTTCCCTGTGACAGCATCTCCGGTATGTGTGCTTTTGCTTCGATAAGGAGTACTTCATCGCCGACACGGGCGAGGCCGTCCCAGACGGGTCCGCCGGATGGCCAGAATTCCTTCTGCGTTGCCGTCGAGATGTCGAGTCCGAGGCGTTCGATTGTTGCACCGTCACGATACTCCACGTAGCGATCCTCTTCGCGAGGCGAAAGCCACTCAATTCGGCCGACGTCATCAGCACAGCCGAGTGCGTCACGAATCTGGCTGTCCAGTATTTCCGGGTGCGAGTTCACCGCAACCTGAAGCCATCTTCTTGACCCTAGCCGAGCAAGCGGTTTGGGCGTGAAACTCACTGATAGGGACGAATGATCGGAGACCTTCTCTTCTCTGACGACGTGGTTATATCCGAATGCCCGAACACGAGATGCCGCACCTCGCGATCCGAATGCATGATCAATTCGATAGCCGTTTGTAGGTCCGCGCCATGTATAGTCTACGGATCCATCTTTAGATGCGTAGGACGTGTAAAGGTCCTCATAACCGGCGTCTTGCAGCTGGAGCATGTACGAAGTACCGGCGAGCCGTGGCGTCGCTGGCACGTCCGTGGCAAGGCCGGCATTGAGGTCACCGATTAGTACGGTATCACGATTGGCATCACTTCTAAGCTCATCAAGCAATGGCTCCCAGAAATCGCCGCATCCTTCCTTGAACGGCGCGTATACAGCCCATAGTCTCATGTCAACGGATGGCACATCGAGGCAGAGGCAGCGATACGCATGCGCGCCGAAGCTCGCCGGGAGTGTTCTCACGTCCAGCTTCTGCTTCGATAGGACTGCCACACCTCCCAATCTGGTATCAGGTGGACTGCCTGCTTGAAACTCATGCCAGCCCTCTTCACGAAGCTCCGCAACCAAACGGGCTGAAGTTCCGACGCGATACTCGTTGAGCAGGATAATATCCGGTGCCGGCTTGCGTTCCCTGATCGCGGTCGCGATTCGTTCGGTCCTCGCGCCGCCGCCACTCTGTACGTTCCACATCAGGATGTTGAAGAGTCCGTCAGCCATATTCCATGCTCTCCGAGTTAATGATTGTCAATACGGGTAATGGTGGAACGACTTCTCGTCAAGAAGATGTTCTTGAATCACCAAATGTGCGTCACCTATCCACGGAGGAGTCTTTTCGAGAAGCTATAGAGGTTCGCTGAAGTTTCCCGAAATAAGGACGCCAACAACAGTTGGACTATCCAACTGGTGGGAGTCGTCGTGGAATCTGATTCACCGAGCATGCAGCGCAGACGTTCACGGTTGAATTGCCTTATCTCCCAGGCGTTTCGTGAGCATCGGTCGCCCACTCACGCAGCGCTCAACCGATACGCGTTAGCAATTGCGCGAATTCCTGCGGTATGCGGGAGTTAACCTCGGCCGCGATGGACGTCGGAATGCTCCCGAAGAACGGTTCGGCGATTGCCCCAGCAATACACGCTTGCGTATCAGCATCGCCACCCAGCCAGATCGCATTACGGATGGCGTGTTCGAGATCATCGGCTTCGAGAAACGCAATTATGGCTTCTGGGACTGAGCCTTGGCAGGAGACATCGAAGGAATACACTTTGCGAATGTCATCAACGTGTCGGTCGAGCTCATAGCCGAACCTTGACGCAATCTCCCGCTTGAGCACCGCCTTTGTCGCCCCCGTCCGGGCTAAGTAAACGGCGAGTGCGACTGCCTGCGCTCCCGCAATGCCGTGTGGATGGTCATGAGTAACCGCCGCGGATCGAGCCGCTTGTCCAAGGACTTCCTGCACACTGTCAAATGCGAATCCAATTGCGCTCACGCGCATCGCTGACCCGTTGCCCCAGCTATTGTAGGGCTGTGGATTCGGAGAACGCATCCACTCACGGAATCCACCCCCGTAACCCGCGTGTGGCCAACGCCGTGCGAACGCAAGGATAAAATCGCCGTAGCGCGGTCCGACTACATCTTGCTCGCGCGCGTCAACAATCGCTGCGGCGACAGCAACGGTCAGCACCGTATCGTCCGTGAAAACGCTCCTCGAGCCGAACAATGGAAAGTCGCGCTCCATTGTCCGGCGACGTTCGTATTGCGAGCCTATTATATCGCCAGTAACCGCGCCTAGCACTAGCTGGGCCGCTCGCATCCGTGCTCGGCGCCTGAGTGCGCCTCGTCACGAACCTGTGGGGCCGCCAGCTCTCCAAAGGCGCTGAACCTGTACCGTGCAACGAAGTCGTAGACTTGCCGAAGGGTGTAACTCGTCTGTGCGAGTGCGTGTGCTGTGCTGTCGATCGCGCCAGGCCACGCGCATGGCAAGTTCAAAACATCAGAGACCCAGTGAGCTTCCCCCTGGACGAACGCTACCCATTCTTCGATGAGTTCCGTCTTCACCGAGGCTTCAAATGGCGCTATGGGAACGAGACCTCCTTGGTCATCGACGAAACTGTTGCAATTGCGGCGTCGCTCTATCCGGCGGGCATCCGTCGACCTCGCGCGCCTCTCGGAGGACACAAGCGACATAGATCTGGCGAAGCCGTGGCGGCTCAATGAACGCTTCACTCGCATACCTCACGAACTTGGAGGTATACTCGAGCACGACGACCGTGTCCGGCCCCCAGCGAGGACCTTCGGTTGGTAGGACACAACGATTGGGAGGTGGCTCAGCGCAACGTGGAATCCTCCCACACCTGCGAACAGGTCTACGAACTTCAAGCCGTTAGTTGTGCGCATCGTTAGCTGAACACGCGTGGTAGGGTCGTGTCGATACGATATTGTAGCACCGAATTGTCGAATCCGAAACACCTATTACATCCTGTGGCACGGTCGAATGCAACCCATAGTCACGGCAAAAACTTCCTCGTTCGAAGCCAGGGTCACGTCCGGGCGAATTTCGGCAGAAAAGCAGAAAAGGCGATTACATCAGGGATAATCGCCTTTTCTCGTAAACTGTTTTTCTACAACCACTCACATCAGTGGCCAGGGGCAGAATCGAACTGCCGACACGCGGATTTTCAGTCCGCTGCTCTACCAACTGAGCTACCTGGCCGCGAACCACCAATCTAGCGCCTCGCCGTACAGGGAGGTAGCCAGCACCCGCTGAGCGCCTACCGCGACTCCGCCCCCGTCGCCGCATCGGCCAGCGACAGCGTGAACATGCTCCCCATTCCCTCCATGCTCCGGACTCTCAAATCGCCGCCCATTCCCCGCGCCAGGTCGCGGCTGATGGATAGTCCGAGGCCGGTGCCTTCCGTC
>JALYTX010000066.1 GCA_030854055.1 Gemmatimonadota bacterium
CCGCGCGATAGCCACACCGTGGGCACGACACGAACTCCGGCTCGCTCCAGATCGCCGAGGTACGTCTTTTCCATATTCCATCGAAGCACACATGCAGGATTCCACACCGGCGCGGCCGCTGCGAAAAAGCGTGTTCAGCCACTCACGGAATTGAGTCGCGTGACGGTAATAGTCCCAGGTGGAGCGAACCACGATACAATCGAACCCCGCCCAATTGGCAGAAGGATCGTTCCAGACGACGCCCTCAACCCTCGCGCCACGCTCCGCGAGTGCGTTCGCGGCCAGCCGGTCGTCGTCGGTCAGTTCCCGGTATTGAGCGGATGTTACGAAGGCGATGTTCACCCGGACAATGATTCCAGCAAGAGACGCGTAGAGCAAGTGCGGGCCGCCACAAAATTGCTCATATTAGCGTTATGAACAAACTCGCTCTGGTAATTGCCGCTTCACTCGTCGCGCTGTTGCCGCGGCACTCCGTCGCTCAGAACGGGGCTCGGAACCTCTCCCCCGATGCCGCACGATGGCAGCGGGAAGCGCGCAACGTGACCATTACGCGCGACGATTGGGGAATCGCGCACGTCCACGGCCCCACGGACGCAGATGCCGTATTCGGAATGATCTACGCGCAGGCCGAGGACGACTTCAATCGCGTCGAGACCAACTACCTGAACTCCATGGGAAGGTTGGCTGAAGCCGAGGGCGAGTCTGCGATATATCAGGATCTTCGGATGAAGCTTTTCATCAGCCCGGATTCGATGAAGGCGATGTATGCGACGAGTCCACTCTGGATGCAGAAGCTCATGAATGCATGGGCAGACGGACTCAACTTTTACCTGTACAGGCATCCCGAAGTGAAGCCGCATGTCATAACGCACTTCGAGCCGTGGATGGCGCTCACCTTCAGTGAAGGCAGTATTGGCGGCGACATCGAGCGCGTGAACCTCAAGCAGCTCCAGGCGTTCTACGGCGGCGGTCCGGCGCCGGTAGCGCCCGCCGCCGGTGTTCTCCCGCCCGACGAGCCGCAGGGATCAAACGGAATTGCGATTGCGCCGTCGAACACGAGGGACCACCATGCACTGCTTCTCATCAATCCGCACACTTCATTCTTTTTTCGATCCGAGCTGCAGATGTCGAGCGATGAGGGCCTGGATGCGTACGGCGCGGTGACGTGGGGCCAGTTTTTCGTGTACCAGGGCTTCAACACGCGTGCGGGATGGATGCACACGTCGAGCGCCGTCAACGCCGTGTCTGAATACCTCGAGACCGTGACGAAAAAGGGCGACCGGTTCTACTACAAGTATGGCAGCGCAGAGCGGCCCGTGATCACCACGACCATCATCGTCCCCTACCGGACGCCGACCGGAATGGCGCAGAAGAAGTTCATCGCGTATTACACCGGCCACGGTCCGGTCGTGCGCAGGACCGATACTCGCTGGGTCACGATCAAGCTGATGCAGCAACCGCAGAAGGCACTCATTCAGTCCTACTCGCGAACCAAGGCAAAGACTTATAAGGAGTACCGCCAGACGATGGAGCTTCATGCGAACTCGTCCAACAACACCATCTACGCTGACGCCGACGGCAACATCGCGTACTTTCACGCCAATTACATCGCACGTCGCGACACCGCCTTCGACTGGAGGCGCCCCGTCGATGGAAGCGATCCCAGAACGGAATGGGGACAGCTGCTCTCTGTAGATGAGACGCCGCACCTCCTGAACCCGAAGAGCGGCTGGCTCTACAACAGCAACAACTATCCTTGGTCAGCGGCGGGCGAATCGAGTCCCAGAAAAACCGACTTTCCGAGTTACGTGGATGTCGGCGAGGAATCAGCGCGCGGCCTGCACGCGATCCGCGTCCTCAGCGGCAGAAAGGACTTCACCGTCGAGTCACTTCGAGCCGCCGCATACGACAGCTTCCTTCCCGCATTCGCGATCATGGTGCCGCCGCTGCTCAGGGCGTATGACGCACTGCCGCAGTCGGACGAGATGAAGACGAAGCTCGCTGATCAGATGGCACTACTGCGAACGTGGGATTATCGGTGGAGCGTCAGCTCGATTCCGACCTCACTGGCGGTATTCTGGGGCGGCGAGCTGGCGCGCAGCGTGAGCCCACGCGCTACCGCGGGCATGTCACCGGAAAACTACCAGACGAATGCAGCCACTCCGCGACAGCAGCTCGAAGCGCTTGCAGCCGCATCGGACCGTCTCGCGTCCGATTTCGGAACGTGGAAGACGCCTTGGGGGAACATCAACCGCTTCCAGCGCCTCAACGGCGACATCGTGCAGCCGTTCAACGATGCGAAACCAAGTATTCCGGTTGGATTCACGTCGTCCGTATGGGGCTCGCTCGCGTCATTCGGTGCCCACGCTTACCCGGGCACGAAGAAGTGGTACGGAACGAACGGCAACAGCTTCGTAGCAGTTGTCGAGTTCGGCGACAGCGTTCGCGCGCGCGCAATCACAGCTGGTGGCGAGAGCGGTCATCCTGCGTCGCCGCACTTCAATGATGAAGCCGAGCGTTACAGTACGGGTAATTTGCGAACAGTGTACTTCTACCCGTCGCAGCTAAAGGGACACACCGAGCGCGAGTACCATCCGGGCGGGTGACGCGGAAGCGATCGACGTCATCCGCGTCATCATCCCGCCCTCCCCGCCGTCATCCCCGCCCTCCCTGCCCCCGTTGTCATCCCCGCGAAAGCGGGGATCCCTTCCGGAGTCGGGACCATCCTCACGGGATTCCCGCTTTCGCGGGAATGACGAGACCAGGATTCGAAAGCTCGCATAGCGGGTCGTTTCGCGCGCTCGACATCCCTGCTAGTCGCACGTAAGATTCTCGCATGACCACGTCGCTCCGCTCAATCGCTCGCACGCTCGCGATCCCGATCGCATTAGCCGGACTCTCGCCGCTGGTGCTTCACGCACAATCGCGGCCCAGCCCCATGGTGACGCCCGAAGGCATACTCCAGAGCGTGCGTCCGCTGCCGGGCTCGGTGTACGAGTCCCCCGCATTTACTCGGGCGGTGCAGAAGGGAACGCGTACGCGGACAGGCGCGCCGGGTCCGCGCAGCTGGGTTCAGCATGCGCGCTACAGGATCGAGGCTTCACTGGACCCTGTTTCGAATACCGTTCGCGGTAGCGAGCACGTCGTTTATCTCAACAACTCCCCGGACACTCTCTCGCAGATACTGGTACATCTGCGGCAGAATGTTTTTCGTCCGGGCAGCGAGCGACACGACGGCTCCGCTCCAGTTACCAACGGGATGAGCCTTACACGCGTCGCGGTCGCTGGCGCAGTGATGGACTCTGCTACGGCGCTGCCCGTTCGTCGCGGTCGCGCTGGACGCGGCACGACTGCCGCCGGCTACGTTGTGAGCGGCACCGTGATGCGCATTCCGTTGAGAGTGGCGCTCCTGCCGCACGATAGCGTCGGACTCGATTTCGCGTGGTCATACAATCCTGCACTCACCCCGTCGGACGGTCGCGAGGGACGCGACGAGCATCTTTACTTCATGGGGTACTGGTACCCGCAGATCGCAGTGTACGACGATGTCGAAGGGTGGGTCGCGGATCAGTACATACTGTCTGTCGAGTTCTACATGGACCCGGCGGACTACGACGTCACTGTGACTGTCCCTCGCGGCTGGGTGGTTGGCGCAACCGGGACTCTGCTCAACGCGAGCTCGATTCTGAGCGCTGATGCGCGCGCCAGGCTGGCCGAAGCTCGCCGCAGTGGTTCTGTTGTCACGATCAGCAGACCCGAGAACGCATCTGCGACCTTCGCCACGTCGTCACCGCTCGTGACCTGGCACTTTACCGCGCCCAATCTCCGTGACTTCGCATGGGGCACGAGTGATCGCTATGTGTGGGATGCCACCCGCGCACTCGTCTCCGATTCCGGCATGACGATGGACACGGTGGACATCTACAGCTTCTACCGCATCCATCCACCCGCCAGCGCGTGGGCGATCGGCGGCGCGCGCTACACGCGTGACGCCATCGAGCAACTGTCGAAGTATCTCTGGAAATACCCGTGGCCCACCATGACGTCCATGGAAGGCGTGCTCACCGGCGGTGGCATGGAGTATCCGCGCATGACGCTCATGCAGCCATGGGCCGACACGCTCTCGCTCGCCGGCGACCTGATGCACGAGACGGGTCACATGTGGTTCCCCATGATGGTCGGCTCCAACGAGTCGCGCTACCCGTGGATGGATGAAGGACTCACGCAGTACGACGAGGCCCAGGGCCTGCGCCCGCTGTACGGCGAGCCCCGCAAGGGCGGTCGCATCGCCGACACCGAACAGGGGCAGCGGCTGCTGTATACTCACGTTGCGACGGCCGGCGGAGATCTCCCACTCATGACGCGCGGCGATCTCTTCCCCGCTGAGACCTACAACATCCTGGTTTACGACAAGACCGCACAGGTTCTCGCCGCACTGCGAGGCATGGTCGGCGAGCCAATTTTTCATCGCGCTTTCCGCGCGTACGGACAGCAGTGGGTGAACCGCCACCCATACCCCGAAGACTTCTTCAACGCGATGGACGCCGGCATCGGGCAGAATCTGAGCTGGTTCTGGAGCACGTGGTTCTACAATGCGTGGCCGCTGGATCAGGCTATCGCTAACGTAGCCACAGACGGGAACACGACATCGATCACCATCGAAGATCGCGGGCTCGCACCGATGCCGGTCACACTCGCCGTGACGCGCGCCGACGGAACCACGCAGCGCATCAACGTGCCCGTGGACGTCTGGCTCAAGGGCGCACGCACATACGTCGAGCGGGTTGCGTCAGCTCCCGCAGTAGTGAAGGTCGAGATCGACCCGGACGGATTGTTTCCCGACATCAATCGCGGCAATCAGACCTGGACCAGGCACTAGCATCTCATAACTGCACTTGCAACAACAGGTTTCGCAGCTCAACGCGAAACCTGTTGTTGCACTACCACGATCACGGCTCGTTCGGCACCAACGGCTTCTCCCGTTTTCCCCACAGTGGCGGCGGCGGCTCGTGGTTCACACGTTCCACGGGATGCTCGGCCAACTGTCGCATCGCAACGCTCACCGCCTGCTCCAGCTGCGCGTCGTGTCCGTTCGCGATCTCGCTCGGCCAGTCTTCCACTTCCACGTTCGGAGAAATGCCCTCGTTCTCGACGGCCCAGCGCTGGCCATCGCGCTGGAAGAAGCCGCCGCGCGGCGCGTACATGATACCGCCGTCGATGAAGAGTGGCGTGTCCCATATCCCCACCAGACCGCCCCACGTGCGCTTGCCGACCAACGTGCCGACGTTGCGAAGCTTGAACATGTACGGCATCAGATCACCGCCCGACCCCGACATTTCGTTGATGATCATAACTTTCGGCCCCCAGATCCCCGCCGCGGGACTCGTGAATGGATACCGCGCGCCGACGGGGTTGTTGAAGTAGCCGTCGAACTTGCGCTGAAGCACGTCGATGATGTAGTCCGCCGCAGAGCCGCCGCCGTTGTAGCGCTCGTCGATCACGGCGCCCTTTCGGTCCTGCTGCGCGAAGTAGTAGCGGTTGAAGCTGGTATAGCCGCCCTCACCCGTGTTCGGTAGATGAACGTACGCGAGCTGCCCGTGTGACAGCGAGTCCACCACGTGACGGTTGTGCTCCACCCACGCCCGCGCGCGAAGTCCCGCGTCGTTCGGGATTGGTATCACCGTGATCCGCCGCACATTTGCGCCGCCGGCCGACGGGGTGGAACTTACCGTTATCTCTGTCTGGTGCGATGCCGTCCCGTCGAACGCGCGATAGATGCTCTCAGGCGCACGAACTGGAATCCCGTTCACCGCGAGTATGTAGTCGCCAACGTGCGCGTCCACGCCCGGCGCGGTAAGCGGAGCGCGAAGATCCGGATTCCAGCTGTCGGTGCCGTAGATCTTGGTGATCCGGTAATACCCATTTTCAACCGCGAAGTCTGCACCCAGCAACCCGACGGTAGGCTTCGGAACTTCCGGCATGTCGCCACCGCGCACGAACGAGTGGCCGATCGCGATCTCCGAGCCCATCATGTCCAGCAGGTAGTTCAGATCCGCGCGATGCATCACGTACGGCAACAGTTGGCCGTACATCTCCTTCATCTTCGGCCAGTCGGTGCCCTGCAGGTTCTTCACGTAGATGTAGTCGCGCTGGTTCCTCCATCCCTCGTTGAATATCTGCCGGAACTCGGCTTTCGGATCCACCAGCATGCTGAGCTGCGCGTTCAGCTTTCCCTTTCCTGCAGTCGGCGCCGCTGGCGACGTGGCATCCACCAGGAACAGACTGCCGGCGGGGCCTGGCGTACGATACAACAGCTTCTTTCCATCAGCACTCACGAAGTACTGCGCCACGTTCTGCACGAACTCCGTCGCCTTGCGATCCTTGAGCTGGTACCGGTGAACAACTTCCCCGAACAACGGATTGTCCTCCGTTCCCGTCTTCGGAACGTTCTCCATGAAGAACACTGTTCCTGCCTGACCCGCGCGCAGCTGTCCGTAGCCGCGCACCGCGATTCCCGACACCGGGATGATGCGTTGCTGCAATCCATCGAAGTCGATTTCGACGCCGTGTCGCTTCGCAAGCATCGCCTTGAGTGAATCCGACATCGGCGCATTCGCCTTCGCCGTGTCCACCGCGGTCGTATCGGGCCTCCGTGGCCGCGGCGCTCTCGGTGGCATCCCGGGCGTCTGTGGCTCCGCAGCAGCTGCCTCGTCATCGCTCTCCGGAAGCAACGGCGATGGATCGGTTTTTTTCAGTACGGCAAGATAAAGCGCATCCGTTTCGGAATGGCCGTAGCTGGACATATCCAGCCAACCGGACCCAAGCGCAAAGTCGGTTGATGCGAAAAACCAGAGATACTTGCCACTGGCGTCCCACGCGGGCCAGGTGGCGTCCGCCAGACCGTCAGTCATCTGATGCGTGGCACCAGTCGCGACATCATATACGAAGATTGCGCGATACAGCGACGGAAGCCGCTTCACATACGCGATCCACCGCGAATCGGGGCTCCACGTTGGATTGAGCGAACGATCCGGCACCATGAACTCGTCGCCGCCGAAATCTGTTGCCTTCCCCGTTGCGACGTCCACGATCCACAGGCGGAGGTTCGTGTCCTGAAACAGTATGCGCTTCCCGTCTGGCGACCACGACGGCGTGTAATAGTGCGTCGGATGAGGCAGGGAGATCGAGCGTGTAGGCGTGCTGCCATCCGGCGACGCGATCACAAGCTCGTACTCACCCGACTTGTCGCTGAAGTATGAGATCGACTTGCCATCCGGCGACCACGCGGGGTCGCGCTCCGCAGATCCGCTCGACTGCGTGATGTTGCGCACATCGCCCTTCTCCGCCGGCACAGTGAATATCTCACCGCGCGCCTCGATCGCGGCGCGCTTGCCCGTCGGCGACAACGCGATGCTCGTGATGCTGTGCGACACGTCTTTCCACTGTGGCATCATCCAGGGAAAGTCACCCGCGACGGTGATGTTGACGATGTGCTCGCGATCGGTCTTCGGATCCAGCTCGTGCACATAGCCACCCTGCTCGAACACGATCGCATCGGCGTCCGCATCCAGGGTCTTGACGTCGAAGTTGGAAAAACTCGTTACCTGCTTCAACTGCTTCGAAGCCATGTCGTACGACCAGACGTTGGAAACGCCATCGCGATCGGAAAGGAAGTACACGCTGTGGTTGTTCGCCCACACCGGATACATCTCCTTCGAGTTCGGACGCGGGATCGTGTCGACCGCAAGGGTCTTGCTGTCCAGTATCCAGATCGGGCGATTCTGTCCTCCGCGATAGTCGCGGCGCTCCTCGTCCCATGAGTCGTTCATGCGGTACGCGATGTGAGACCCGTCAGGCGAGATCTTGCCCTGATACGCGCGGTACATCGGCATCGCGGTGGACGTTCCGCCCTCAACGGGCACGGTGTACCATCGCGCCTGCGGTGTCGGAAGATTGGACGAGCGCGTGGACGAGAAGACGATCGACTTGCCGTCCGGCGTCCACCCCTGCACCATGTCCGGCGCAGGATGCCATGTCAGCCGGCGCGGTTCTCCGCCCGCGGCGGGCACGACGTATACATCTATGTTGCCGCCGTACTCGCCGCTGAACGCGAGCCACCGGCCGTCAGGCGAAAAGTGCGGGTTGGAAGTCTGGCCCTGGAAGCTCGTGACTCGCGTCGCCGCTCCACCCGCTCGTGACACCACCCAGATGTTGTTGGCGTATGCGAACGCTATCTCCGTTGCGCTCACTGTGGGGGAGCGGAGCATGCGTGTCTGCGCGGGAGTCTGCGCAGTGGCTGGTGCGGGGGTCGCTAACAGGAACAGGGAAAGGCCGAGGAAGTACGGAGCAACGCGAGGCATGGCGGCGGAGGCGAGATTGTAGGCGTTTTTTCTGCACACCGGCCGTAGCTTGCCGTACCGCTTACCGACCGTTGTCGCTGTGAAGATGCACGCCGAAATTGCGGACCGCTAGGCGAGCGGGACCTCGCTAGGTCGAGAAGTTCATCCCCGACTTCATCCTGTATCCCGACGGGACCTCGAACAGCTCGGCTGGCTGTGCTCCCTGCCGTACACTCGTTATGTCTATCGAGTGCGTCGTGGTGTGCGAGCTTCCCTTGTCATCCACCGTGGTCTCGTTGACGATCGTGCGTAGCGGCGTGCCCGCAAGAGCCTGCGCGCGCACCGAGCGCTCCGTCTGGACGAAGTCGCGGTCAGTCTGCGCCATTGCCGTGCCAGTGTGCTCGAGCAGGGTGAGAAGCGGATTGCTGCCAAGGTCGAGTCCCGGACTCACCCAGTAGTCCGTCACGATCGTGTGGTGCTCGGTGCCACCGTCAAAGCCCATCGCGACAATGTGTACGTCGAACCGCTCCGTGAGCCGAATCTGTTCCGTGGAATAGCCAAGAAGCTTCACGCCGGTACCCACGCGCTGCGACGAAATCTTGCTGTTCAGCACGCGGAACTTCACGATTGGTGACACGGCGCGCAGCGAAGTACCGATTATCTGCTCGAAGTTCGGCGAATTGATCTGTTCGACCTCTCGACGATCCGGATGAACGGACAGCATCTTCGTTCCACCATCGATCAGGAGTATGTAGCTGTTCGAATTCTTCCCGGTCATGTCAATTCGCGTGCGGTCGCCGTGCACGCGGACAGTGCCGTTCGTTGGCGAGCCGGACTGTTCGCTCGTCGTGAACGTGTACATGTAGTCGCCGCCGACGCCAATGGTCGGGTCCATGCATCGCGGCGCACTTTTCACAGCATTGCCGCCGAGCGTCACGGTCAATAGCGCCAGCATTTGATAGATCATCCTTCCTCCGTTTGTAGCATGCATTTGCAGCATGTATTTGTCGCGTGCACTTGTCGCGTGCGCAACGCGCCGCGGTGCTCCATGGATCAGTCACGTTCTGAGTCACTATGGTTCCCGGCACTGTGGTTCCGGGCGGCGTGGTTCCCGGAGAGAGGCACGTTCGGCGCAGCCTTCACGCGCGCAGCATCCATGAGCGAGAGAATCCAGCGAACAGCACAGCAGGAACACCTTTCGAGCGATCGTTCGAAACGCGGTAATCATCTCACCCAACGGTGCTCTGCTCTTCCTGTATCCATTTCTCTGCCGCGGGGTCGCAGCGACAGGTATTCTTCGTCTAGCGGCGCTCGGATGCCGCACGTAACCACCCCTGGGATTCGTCCCGAGGAGAAATCGCAATGACTACCGCCACCCGAACCAGCTCGGCGCACGACGAGCCACACCTCGCATCACCAGACATCAACCCGTCCTTTACCAAGGGCGTGTTTCTCGGTGAGATTCGCGAAGACCTCGTCTTCCCGTTCCCGGTGATGTCCGCTGAGGAGAGCGAGTCGCTTCGCATGATCCTGGACGCCCTGCGCGCCTTTGCTGCTTCGCACATCGATTCCGCGCAGATGGATCACGACGGAAAATTTCCCGACGAGGTTCGACACGGTTTGCACGAGCTCGGGTTGATGGGACTCAACATCCCCGAGGCCTATGGCGGCTTTGGTGCATCAGCAAAGGTCTTCAATCGCATCTTCGGTGAGTTGGGTGGGACCGATCCGGCGCTCACCGTCTATTTCGGTGCGCACGAGTCCATCGGGTGCAAGGGGATCACTCTCTTCGGCAATCCAGAGCAGAAGAGCAGGTGGCTCCCGGGATGCGCGACCGGTGACATCGTCGCCGCGTTCTGTCTAACGGAGCCCGGCTCGGGCTCCGATGCGCAGGCCATGCAATCCACGGCGGTGCTCACCGAAGACGGTTCACACTACTTGCTCGATGGCCGCAAGATATGGATCTCAAACGCTGGCTACGCGGGCCTCTTCACCGTGTTCGCCAAGGTCCCCGTCACGATCGACGGGAAGGTCAAGCAGCGCGTCACTGCATTCATTGTGGACGCGAAGAGCGAAGGCATCACGCTCGGCCAGCCCGAGCAGAAGATGGGTATCAAGGCCTCCGACACGCGCACCGTAACGTTCGAAAAGGTGCGCGTGCCTGTTGGAAACGTTCTTGGTGGCGTCGGCCAGGGATTCCGAATCGCGCTCGAGATACTGAACTCCGGTCGGCTGGGTCTCGCAGCAGGATCGTCGCGCGGCGCGCGGCGCATTCTCTCGGAAGCCGCAAAGTATGCGAATCAGCGAGAACAGTTCGGCGGATCCATCGGTTCATTCGAGATGATCCAGCGGAAGTTCGCGCAGGCAGCAGCCGATATCTACGCGGCTGATTCGGCGGTGATGCTCACTTCCGACATGATGGATCGCGGCCATATTGATTTCTCGCTCGAAACCGCCGCGTGCAAGGTGTTCGCGTCCGAGGTCGCCGTGCACGCTGCAAGTGAAGCAATGCAGATCGCCGGCGGCATCGGATACTCCAAGGAGTTTCCATACGAGCGCGCGATGCGCGACTCGCGCATCAACATGATCTTCGAAGGCACCAACGAGGTTCTTCGGGCGCTCATCGCACTGAGCGGTTTGCAGCAACCCGGCGAACGGCTCAAAACTCTGGGCTCTGCATTCAAGGATCCCCTTCACTCAATGGGCGAGATCAGCTCGTACATCGCGGGCAGAGCGAAGCGCGCGGTCAGGAAGCCTGAGTTCACCAGAGTGCATCCGGCGCTCTCGAAGGAAGCCGACAGAGTTGCGACGCTGATCCACAGCCTTGCGCTCGCAGTCGAGTCGGCGTTGATGAAACACGGCAAGAAGATCATGGACCGCCAGTTCGTGCAGGAGCGCATGGCCGATGCAGCGATCGGGATTTACATGAGCACCGCCGTCCTGTCGCGCACCACATGGGAGATCGAGCGCGCTGGCAGCGTGGATGCCGCCAGGGCCGAAGTGGACTGCGCACGGCTCTTCCTCGCCGACCGCTACCGCCAGGTGCGCCGCTCCATCCGCCGCATCTCGCGCAACCAGGACGACCGGATGAAGGCCATCGCCGAACGCGTCCTCGAAACAGGCGATGCGGCTCCGGCCGGCCCGACCGACCACGTATAGCCGCGCCCAGAACTTGCACAGTTGCGCCTCAAATGCTCAGTCACGCCAGAAGAATTCACCGCTTGGTTCCCACCGCGATCGTCGCGGCCTCATTCGCGGCATCACCCGCGGCTTGCGCCTCCTCTGCTGATTTCAGCCGATCACTCGGCGTCATGCCGCTGCGACCGCCGCCGCCCGTCTGGCTCGGCTCCGTTCATACCAGCAGCGGTACTCCGATCGCTGGCGCGGCAGCAGCAACCCCGACTCAGGCGCCCGGATGGTCGCACGTCCTCATATCACTCGGCGATGCATCCGCGGGCGGCCTCTATTCATGGAGCCTGCACTCGGGAAGCTGCGCGTCGCAGGGAGGCGTAGTCGGACCGGCGGACCGCTACGGGGAATTCGCAATTCACGCCGACGGAACCGGCGCCGCGGATGCGCTCGTACCACTCACAC
>JALYTX010000068.1 GCA_030854055.1 Gemmatimonadota bacterium
GACTTCGGTCACGCGTTTCGCGGTTACGATCCCGCGCGCGTGGATCAGTTCCGCGATCAGGTCGCGGACGAGCTCGAACGGCTCAACCGGATAAACCAGGACCTCGACCAGAAGGCGCGCTCATTTCACGAGCAGCTCCGCGCATTTCGCGAGCGCGACCGTGCGTTGAACGACGCGCTGGTTTCGGCTCAACAGCTGCGGCAGGATACCAAGGAGCAGGCCGAGCGCGAGGCGATGCTCATCGTTCGCGAGGCTCAGGGCGAGGGCGAGCGGTTGCTTGACGAAGTGCGCGGCGAGGTGAGGCGCGTGCAGGCCGAGCTCGACGCGCTCGAACGCGCGCGGCGCGCCTACCTGTCGCAAATGCGCAACCTGATATCGCGGCACCTGGCGGAAATCGACGCCAGCGATCGGCCTGTCCCCGGCGTCTCGGCCGAGTAGAAAGTTGGGAGCACAGGGAGGTGGGGCGCCGGCGTTGGCGCATTACAGATTGTTACCGACCGACCGGGCAGCCGACGGATTGGAGCTCGAGGTGCTCGCGCGCTGGACGGAGGACGGCCTTTTTCGCCGCGTCCAGCAGTACACGTCGGGGCGACCCGAGTTCGTGTTCTTCGAAGGGCCTCCGACAGCGAACGGACGGCCCGGAATCCACCACGTTTTCGCAAGAACGGTCAAGGATCTTTTCTGCCGTCATCGCGCGATGTCGGGATACCACGTCACGCGCAAGGCCGGATGGGATACGCACGGCTTGCCCGTCGAGATCGAAGTGGAAAAGCAGCTCGGGATATCTGGCAAGCAGGACATTGATCGCATCGGCGTCGAGAAGTTCAATGCGCTCTGCAAGGAGAGTGTCTTCAAATACGGGGAAGACTGGAAGCGTCTCAGCGAACGCATCGGTTACTGGCTCGACTACGACGATCCCTACATCACTTATTCGAACGATTATGTCGAGAGTGTGTGGTGGGCGCTCAGGACACTCTTCGACAAGAAGCTGCTGTATCGGGGACACAAGATCCTACCGTACTGTCCGCGTTGCGGAACTGCGCTATCTTCGCACGAGCTGGCGCAGGGCTACAGGACCGTAACGGATCCCAGCGTGTACGTGGCGCTGACCCTGGCCGGCGGGGCATCAGACAAGCCGCGCCGTATACTCGTCTGGACCACGACGCCGTGGACGTTGGTATCCAACGTCGCGCTCGCGGTGAACCCTGAACTCACGTACGTCGAGCTGGTGCGCAAGGGGCGGGAAGCGGAAGGCTCGCTTGTCTTGGCAGAGGCACGCATGAACGCCCTGATGGGCGAGGACCACGACGCGCGGTGGGTTCGCGTCGCGTCGTTCCCGGGGAGCGCGCTGGTCGGCAGTCGCTACCATCGTCCGATCGACTGGGTCCCGTACACCGAAGGCGCGCACGAAATAATCGTCGGAGAATCCTTTGTCACCGCCGACGACGGTTCAGGGACGGTGCACATGGCGCCCGCGTTCGGCGCCGACGACTACGCAGCTGGCAAGCGCCACAATCTCGCCTTCTTGCAGCCGGTAGATACTCGCGGGCGCTTTCCCGAGTCGCTCCCGCTGGTGGGTGGCATGTTCGTCAAGGATGCCGACGCGATAATCATCGAGGAGCTCAGGCGTCGCGGCACCGTGTGGAAAGTGCAGCAGTACGAGCATCCGTATCCGCACTGTTGGCGCTGCGACACTCCGCTACTGTACTATGCGCGCACTTCCTGGTTCGTTCGCACCACTGCGTTCAAGGAGGAAATGCTTCGTCGCAATGCTGCGATCGACTGGCATCCTCCGGAAGTCGGTAGCGGACGACTCGGCGAGTGGCTCGAGAACAACGTTGACTGGGCCATCTCTCGCGATCGTTACTGGGGAACGCCACTCCCGGTATGGGTGAATGATGCTGATCCGGCCGAGGTTGAAGTGATCGGCGGTTACGCGGATCTCGCGAAACGTGTAGGACGTCCGCTGCCCGATGACTTCGATCCGCACAAGCCGTTCATCGACCACTACACCTGGCCGGCCAGGTCGGGGAACGGGACCATGCGGCGCGTCCCGGAGGTGATCGACACTTGGTTCGATTCGGGATCGATGCCGTTCGCGCAGTGGCACTTTCCGTTCGAGCGTCAGCAAGCGTTTGCTCGCCACTATCCCGCCGACCTGATCGCCGAGGGCGTGGATCAAACGCGAGGGTGGTTCTACTCCTTGCTCGCGATCGCGACCGGCCTCGGCGATTCAGTTTCAACTGATTCGATGCCGCCCTATCGCAGCGTCGTCGTTAACGATCTTGTCCTCGACAAGGACGGGATGAAGATGTCCAAGAGCCGGGGCAACACCGTCGAGCCATGGGCGGTTCTTGCGACGCACGGTGCGGATGCGGTGCGGATGTTCCTCATCGCTTCGAGTCAGGTGTGGCTGTCGCGCCGGTTCGACGAATCGCTGATTCGTGAGACGGCCGGCCGGTTCCTTCTCACACTGAAGAACGTGTACAGCGGGATATTCGCGACCTACGCAAACTTCGGCTGGTCAGCTTCCCTCGACGATCCGGCGCCGGACGACCGGCAGCCCATCGACCGTTGGGTCCTGTCGCGGCTGTCGGATGTCGAAGCCAGGTGCGATTCGTTGCTCCTGGAGTACCAGCCTACGCACGCCGTTAATGCGTTGATGAACTTCTTCATGGACGATGTGTCAAACTGGTACGTCCGGCTGAACCGTCACCGATTCTACGATGTAGACACCGCGGACAATCGCGCTGCGTTCGCGACACTGCACGAAATACTCGTCGTGACGTGCAGGCTCCTCGCGCCGTTCGCTCCGTTTGTGAGCGACTGGATGCATGTAGAGCTCACCGGCGAGTCTGTACATCTGGCGTCATACGTGCGCGTCCAACCCACTCGCGTCGACGATTCGCTCGATCGTGCAATGAGCGACGTCCGCTCCCTTGCGACGCTTGGACGCGCAGCCCGTGAGGAAGCGGGTATCAAGGTACGGCAGCCGCTCGCGTCGATGCTGTGCGTTCTTCCTGGCCACGCAGCCGATGACGTATTGCGCTCATTGCTGCCACTGCTCATGTCGGAACTGAACGTGAAGCGCATAGAATTCGCGTCCACCGCCGACGATTTTGTCACGTTGGAGGCGCGGCCGAATTTCCGAACCCTCGGCAAGAAGTTTGGCAAGGAGACGCCTGCCGCGGCGGCCCTGGTGGCGGCCCTGCCTTCTGCAACCCTCGTTTCCTTTGAGCGAGGTGAAACGGTTTGGATCACGACGGGTACACAGGCGCACGAGATGACGGCGGATGACCTCACCATCGTGCGCCGCGCGAGCGGTGCCAGGGTGGTGCAGTACGGCGATGGGTACGTCGCTGCAATCGACCCCGTAATTACGCCGGAACTTCGTCTCGAAGGAATCGCGCGCGAACTTGTGAACAGGGTACAACGCTTGCGAAAGGAATTGGGCTTTGCCGTCAGCGACAGGATACAGCTGTCCGTAGCGGGCGGGCCGGATGTGCTTGAGGCGGTGACCGCGCACCGCGACTGGATTTCCGCGGAGGTACTGGCGCCGGAGCTTCATCCGGTGGCAATGCTTGATGGAACACGCCCGGCTTACCACCTCGACCTTGACGGACACGCCGTCGACGTCACACTTACCAGGATTGAACCATTATGACCCCGAGCGCCACAAAGGCCAAGAAGCCGAAGACGATGACGCGCGAGCAGTTTCTCAAGCATTTCGAGCAGCGCCTTCTTGATGAGCGCAAGCGCGCCGTCAAGGAGCTCGGCGTTTACAGCGACGCATTCAACGTGTCGGCGCAGGAAGCGGGCAGCGAAAGTGCGTACTCGTTTCACATGGCAGACCAGGGCACCGATGCGATGGAGCGCGAGAAGGCGTTTCTTTTCGCGAGTCAGGAAGGTCGCTTTCTCTGGCACATCGATCAGGCACTCCGGCGGTTGTATCGCGATCCGGAAAACTACGGCAAATGCATGAGCTGCCACGCACCGCTCATGTTTGAGAGGCTCGACGCACTGCCCCACGCGCGGTACTGCATCGAGTGCAAGCAGCGTGAGGAAGATGCAAAACGGTAGATCGAGCGACGTTGAGGCCAGCGCCGCAAATCCGTGGATCTTCTGGGGCGTGATCATTGTAGTTGTTGCGCTCGACGTTGCATCCAAGGCGATGGCGGTGTCATCCCTCTCGCCGGCATACACGCCACATGAAATCGTCGGCGATTTCGTTCGCTTTACACTTGCGTTCAATCCCGGAGCCGCATTCGGCTTGAATCTCGGCGGGGCGTCGCGTTGGATCTTCACCGCGCTCACGCTGCTCGCTCTTGCGGTGTTGGCCAGCCTCTACCGCGCCACCCGCGAAGGCGATTTCGCTCGTGTTCTTGCGCTCGCTCTGGTTTCAGCAGGCGCTGTTGGAAACCTCATCGATCGGATACGCTGGTCCGTTGGGGTGGTTGACTTCATCGACGTCGGTATCGGCGATCACCGCTTCTGGACTTTCAACGTGGCAGATTCCGCGGTGACGGTGGGTGCCTTCCTGCTAGGATGGGTCTTCCTGCAACAGGACCGTGAGGCCGCGCGCGTCGCCGCGGCTGGCGACGTCTGATTCGTTCGCCGCGGGCCAGCTCGCCGGCTCGCGGCTCGACCTGATTGTCGCGAGTCAACTGGAGACTTCCCGGACCGCCGCTGCGACACTCATCGCAAACGGCAAGGTGACTGTGAATGGTATGCCGCAGCGGGCGTCGTACCGGGCGACGGCTGACGACCTCATTCAGGTCACGCAGCCGAACACCGAACCGGTGCCGCGGGCCGTGCTTGGGGAGGACATCCCTATTCGCGTGGTGTTTGAGGATGCCGACCTTCTTGTCGTCGACAAGGCTGCCGGAATGGTGGTTCATCCCGCCCCCGGCAACTGGTCCGGAACCCTGGTAAACGCGCTCATCGGCCGGGGCGGCGACCTGGCCGCCAGCACCAGCCCTGACCGGGCCGGGCTGGTCCACAGGTTGGATAAGGAAACTTCCGGGCTGCTGATCGTCGCCAAGTCCGACACCGCACACCGCCGACTGGGCGCCGCGATTGCGGCGCGGCGCGTGTCCCGCCGGTACGCCGCCATGGCCTGGGGGCACGTCGCTGCCGATACTCTAACCGTGGACAGTCCAATCTCACGAGATCCGCGGGACCGAAAGCGAATGGCGATCGTCAGCACAGGCCGGAACGCGCGCACGGATTTCCGCCGGCTGGCACGGTTTGCAAGCGCTGATCTTTTTCGCGCGCACCTGCACACGGGTCGCACTCACCAGATACGAGTGCACCTGTCATCCGTCGGCCATCCGGTCGTCGGCGACGATGTTTACGGTGGCGGCGGTGGTCGCCGGCTCGCGGATCTGCCGCCGCGACGACACTTTCTGCACGCAGCGTGGCTTCGCTTCCATCATCCTGCGTCGGGCGAGCTGCTCGATTTCAGGTCCCCGCTCCCGGACGACTTGCGCAGGTCGATCGCCGCGATCGGCGAGTCGCACACGCTGTACGAAGACCCCGATCCGCTGGAGACGTTCGGATTTTACGATGTCGCAGACTGATACCGCCCCGATCGAGCTGCGGCCTTCTGCAGCCGGCGATCGCGAAAGCGTTCGGTCGCTCGTGTTCCGCGTGGCCGGCCGCGTGTATGCATGCGACGTCGATGCGGTCCGCGAAGTCGTGCCCCTTGAGCGACTGACGCGTCTTCCCGGTGCCCCTCCCGTCATCAGCGGGCTCATCAACGTTCGCGGGGCAGTGGTGACCGTTGTGAACGCTGCGTACGTGCTGCATCCCGCGGAGGCGCCGCGACCGCAACGGATGGTTCTCATTGTCGACGCTGGGCAACGCGGGGTAGGCCTCTCGGTGGAGCGCGTGGCGGACGTCCGCATGCTGCGAGACGACGAGGGTTACACGGATCTGGACGTGCGCGAGCTCGTTAGACGCGTCGTCATAATATCAGAGGAGCAATGAGTCACACAGTTCTTGTTTGCGACGACGCGGTGTTCATGCGGACGATGCTGTCCGACATACTTCAGCAGGCGGGCTTTACCATTGTCGGCGAGGCTGACACCGGCACCAAGGCAGTGGCCAAGTACAAGGAGCTCCGACCCGACCTGGTTACGATGGACATCATCATGCCCGACATGGGCGGAATCGACGCCGTGCGTGAGATAACCGCGTTCGACCCGCGCGCGCGCGTTGTCATGTGCAGTGCGATGGGACAGCAAGCGCTCGTCGTCGACGCCATTCAGGCAGGCGCAAAGGATTTCGTCGTCAAGCCGTTCCAGCCGAGTCGCGTGCTCGAGGCCGTTCAGCGGGTACTCGGCTAACTCGAACGGCAGAGCCAGCCCAGTGGACCTTTCCCGCTACGTCGACCTGTTCCTTAGCGAGGGTCGCGAGCACGTTGCTGAGCTGAGCGGCGCGCTCAGCGAGCTCGACCGTGACTCGCAATCCGCGAGCGCCATCGCCGCTGCATTTCGGGCGGTCCACAGCGTGAAGGGAATGGCTGCCGCGATGGGATATATCGGCGTCACGGAGCGGGCGAACGCGCTCGAAACGACGCTCGATTCCGTGCGGCGCGCCCAAGGCCGCGTCACGCCGCCGCTCCTGTCGCACCTGCTTGAAGAGAGCGACGCTCTCGCGCACGATATCGAGGTCGCTGCAGGGACGGGAGTTCCCTCGGACGACGGGCCGCCAACGGCAACTACCCCGAAACGGGCGGCGCCCACTCACGTTCGCGTCCGTGCGACCAGGCTCGACGCGCTCATGGACCTGGTTGGCGAAATCGAGATTGAGCGCGGAAGGGTGGCTCGGGAGCTTGAGCGCGTGTCTGATGAGCGCCTGACAGCAGCTTTCGCCGCAGCCTCGCGACTGCTCTCGGAGCTTCGCGAGCAGGTGATCGCAGCGCGCATGGTTCCTGCCGGCCAGATCTTCGATCGCTTCCCGCAGCTCGTGCGAGAGACTGCGCGGTCGCTCGGAAAGGACGTCGAGTTCACGCTCGACGGCGCTGACATCGAGCTCGACCGGTCAATACTCGACCGTATAGGCGACCCGGTCATGCACCTTCTGCGAAACGCGCTTGACCACGGAATAGAGTCGGCTCCGGCTCGCGCAGCCAGTGGCAAGTCGCCACGCGGCAGGCTCACGCTGAGCGCGCAGCGCGAGGCAGGCTACGTGCTGATTCGCGTGGCCGACGACGGAGGCGGTATCGACCGGCACCGAGTTCTGGCGCGCGCGGTGGAGGCGGGTTTGATCCCGAGCGACGTCTCCAGACTCGGCGACGCTGAGCTGCTCGCCGTGCTCGTGCATCCGGGGTTTTCCACCGCCACGGAGGTCACGAGCGTGTCTGGACGCGGCGTCGGACTCGACGCCGTCGACTCAACCGTTAGCGCGCTCGGCGGTGCCATAGAAATAAAGTCGGTAGAGGGTCGCGGCACCGCGATAACGTTGCGCCTTCCGCTCTCCGTCGCCATCGTGCGCGCGCTGGTCGCACGCGTGGGGGATGAACTTTTTGCCATTCCGTTCACGCACGTGGTGGAGACGGTGGAGATAGAGCCGCCCGCGTACGCACTGCGAGGCGGGGACTGGCGTGAGTTGGATCTGGGAGGTGAACTGACGCGCGTGTTGGTACTTCGAAAGCTTTTCGGCATGCCGCCCGCGATGTCGGAGCGAATGGTCGGCGTATGCGTGCATTCGCGCGGGCAGCGCGCGACGCTGATCGTGGACCAGTTTGTCGGACAGCAGGACGTCGTGGTGAAGCGCTTCGACCCACCCCGGGACGGAGCTCTCATCTTTGCAGGTGCGACGGTGCTAGGCGACGGTTCGCCGGCGCTCATCGTGGATGTCAACAGCCTTGTCTAGCGGAGTGACGATGGCGATCACGAACATGCAGGCGCTCAGCGAGCTCCAGCGCGATGCCTTGCGGGAAGTCGCCAACATAGGTGCGGCTCACGCCGCAACTGCGCTGTCGTTGATGACAGGCACCAAGATCATGATCAGCGTGCCCACCATCACCGTGACTCCGCTGGCTGACCTCGCGCCCCTTATTTCGGCAAGCAACGAGGTAATCGCGCTCGTGCCGATGGAAATGACCGGCGGACTGCACGGACACACGATCCTTGCGTTTCCGCTTCCAACGGCCCACCGGCTCGCGTCACTGATGTTGATGCGCGACGTCCCTGACAACGAAGCGCTCAGCGAGCTCGAGGCGTCGGCGCTGACGGAAGCAGGTAACATTCTCGCGGGCGCATACATGACCGCGCTAAGTGAGTTCATGAAGTTGCCGCTGCTTCCATCGCCGCCCTCGCTGAAGGTCGGGACGGCGCGCGAAGTGCTCGCCAGTACTGCATTTGCGACCGGCCACATGGGAGGCTTCGTATTCTGTGTCGAGACAGAGTTCCTCATTGACCAGGCCGACGGCAGACTGCCAGGCTACTTTCTGCTTCTTCCCGATAGCGGCTCGCTAAGTACAATGTTGGCAGCCGTGCGCGTAGGTTGAGTCGTTAGATATGCCCTTCCGACGTCATGGCTGAAGAATCTGCCGAATACGATGATTTCCTGGCGGACCTGCAGTCCGTCGTAGCGGAGCGCGTCGAGGAGCTGCGCGCGCGTCAGAGCGCCCACACTCCGTCCGCTTTTAACGACGACGAGAAGATCGTGCGCGAATGGCCTGAGCTTTCGGGTCGAATCATCGAAGAGTTTCGCTAGTGGCGATCCGCGGCAGCCTCACCGAAGCGAGTCTTCCGGACGTCCTTCAGCTTCTCGCAATGGGACGCAAGACCGGCTGCCTCGGACTGACCTACGCCAACAACTTCGGATACATCTACTTCGCAGATGGGTCCATTTCGCACGCGTCTATCGTAAACCGGAATCTCGGGACGGAGGAAGCGGTGTACCTCCTCTTCACCTGGACTCAGGGAACGTTCAACTTCGAGCCGGGTGCCACGCCTGACGAGGAGGTCGAGCTGCACAGGATCGACCCGCAGTCACTGTTGCTCGAGGGTGCGCGACGCGTTGACGAGTGGGCACTTATTGCGAAGAAGATACCCACGTTCGAAATCGTCTACGCGATGGACCGGCACAAGATGATGGCCAGCGAGCGCGTTCTCTCGGCCGAGGAAGAGAGGCTGGTCCCGCTCATCGACGGCCAGCGTGACGTCAGCGCGCTCATCGCAGAGTCGCGGCTCGGAGAGTTCATCACCGCCAAGACATTATATGGCCTGATGATGACGGGCTACGTGATTCGGGTGGGGATGAGCACGCGGCCGAGAGTGCCTGCGCGCGGTGACGACAAGGCGACAGAACACAGGAACCTTGGGGTCGCGTTTTACAAGACCGGAATGTACGAGGAGGCGCAGCGGGAGTTCCGGCGCGTCGATACGCTTCGCGACAACGATCCCGAGGCGTGTTTCTACCTCGGCCTGGTCGCGCTTCGCCAGGAACAGTGGGCGGCGGCGGCACACGCATTCGAACGGTATGTCTCGCAGCAGCACACCGTTCGCCCCTCCGTTTTTGTCAACCTTGCATTCGCGTACGAGCGAATGGACGAAATCGAGCGAGCCCGCGCCGCAATGAGCGAAGCGCTCGCGCATGGTGGTCGCGGCGACGCGCTGGTGCAGACGAACGCTGCGGCCATGGCCGTCGCGGCGCGCGACTACGAGGGTGCCGACACGGCGCTCGCGTCGGCGCGAACACTCTGGGGCACGCGCCGTCCGCCGCCGGTCTGGTTCCATTATGCCGGCCTCGCCGCGGCGATGGTGAACGACGTCGATCGCGCGATTGCTCTGCTCAGCGAGGCAGTGCAGGTGTACCCTGCCTACGCGGTGCTCTGGAACAATCTTGCGGTCGCGTACGAGGCGAGTGGAGATTTTGATAGCGCGCTCAGGACCGTCGAGCGCGGGCTCATCGAGGATTCGACACTGCCACAGCTTCATCGCAACTTCGCCGATTCGCTACAGCGTGACGGCCGATTCGACGAGGCCCGCGAGGCGTATCGGCGCGCGCATACCCTGGATTCCCTGTGATCGATCACGCCAGTGAAAGCGCCGCGGATGACGGATACCCTGAGCTGGCCGAGAAGATCGCGCGGGAGACTTCGTTTCGGTGCACGAGCTACAAGGATAGATGTGTACGGCGCCGAATCGCCGTACGAATGCGGGCGCGTGGCGCTCCGACTTTTCGGGATTACACGCGACTGCTGGACGAAGATGCCGGCGAGTACCAGCAGTTGTTGGACACGCTCACCGTCAACGTCACAAAGTTCTTCCGCAACCCCTCGGCGTACGCTTCCCTTGGACGGAACGTGATTCCCGAGTTGTGGGGCCGGAACACTCCGATTCGTGCGTGGAGCGCGGGCAGCGCGTCCGGCGAAGAGGCGTTTTCTATCGCGCTCATGTTCTACGAGCAAGCCTGTGCAGCGGCCGATACGGCGAGTGTCGAACGCGTCTCGGTCACCGGCAGCGACATAGACCGCGCGTCGCTTGATGCGTCACACCGCGCGATGTACCTGCCCGGAGCGTTTGCGGACACCACCCCCGAGCAGCTGGAGCGCTACTTCCCGGTTACACGGGAGGGTCGCACCGTGCTCCGCGAAGCGCGGGCCATCGTCCGCTTTGAGCGACGCGACATTCTGCAGGAGCCCGTGGCGGAAGCGACATATGATCTCATTGCGTGCCGCAACGTCGTCATTTACCTGGATCGCGCTTCCCAGGAGCAGTTGCTGGATCAGCTTGTTGATGCCCTCAAACCCGGTGGCTACCTGATGATGGGCCACGTGGAGACTCTGTTTGGGAAAGCACGAAGACGGCTGACCCCTGTGGACGTGCGCGAGCGGATCTTCCGGAAACAACCAGAGTGACGAAGGAAACGCAGCAGCGCAGCGTTCTCGTCGTGGACGACAGCGCGTTTATGCGCAAGCTCATTTGCGAGATGATCGAGCCGCTCAGCGCGTTTCGAGTCGCGGGGACGGCGCGCGATGGGCTGGACGCAATCGTGCAGGTCGAGCGTCTCAATCCGGACATCATCACGCTCGATCTCGAGATGCCGGGTCTGGACGGCCTTGAAGTGCTGCGCCGCATCATGTCAGTGGCGCCGCGGCCTGTCATCGTGCTTAGCGCGGGCGGAATACAGTACGGCGACGCGACGCTTCGGGCGCTGGAGCTTGGCGCGATCGACTTTGTTCGCAAGCCGTCAGGCCCCGTTAGTCTGGACCTGCCTGTCATCCGCGACAGGCTTGTCGCCGCGCTACGAGCGGCGGCGAGTGCGACCATCACATTACCTCCGGCTGTGCTGGAGATGCCGGGAAGTGGGACAGTCGTGCAGGCGGCTGCGCGCGCGAGCGCGCGTCGAGTGGTCGTCATCGCCGCATCAACCGGCGGCCCGCGTGCGTTGGCGGAAATCATCCCGCAGCTCCCGCAGTCATTGTGCGCCGCCGTCGTGATTGCACAACACTTACCCCGGGAGTTCACCGCGGCATTCGTCGAGAGGCTGCGCAGGAGCAGCACTATCAGCGTTCGCGAAGCCGTGGAAGGTGACGCGCTCCATGAGGGCACCGTCTACGTCGCGAGGGGAGGCTGCAATACTCTCGTGGGCGGCGTGCGCGGCCGCGCGCAGCTGCTCGTGCAACAAGTGGGATCACGTGCAGCGGCCAGCCCGAATGCAGACATTCTTTTTGCGAGTGCTTCGGAAGTATTCGAGCATGCCTGCACCGGCGTGGTGCTCACTGGAATGGGACGTGACGGTGCGCGCGGATTAGCCGGTATTCGGCAGCGCGGCGGAGGTTCTCTCGTGCAGGACCAGGCGACGTCCGCAATTTATGGGATGCCGCGCGCCGCTCTTGCGGAAGCGGGCGCGGATGCGGTAGTAGCACTCGACGCGATGGCGCATGCGATCACTCACACGGTGTCGGCGGAGCGACTTGAATGCCAGACAGCGTAGGCGAGCTCCGGGCGACGTTCGAGCAGTTGAAAATGGAGATCGAGGCGCGCCAGATGCGCGACGATCCGGCATTGAAGACGTCATTGATGGACGTCTACCGCGCTGTTGACGGATCGCTTGGACAGCTAACGCGCCTGAAGGACGACATTCGCGACCTGGTGGAAAAGTGGAAGGCCCGGCAGAGCTCTCCTCCTGCCATGGCGCCGCAGTTTGCCGGTGCTCGTCCGGTCGTGCACGAGGATCATATTGGTGCCTCGACTTTCCTTGAGCGGGGCTGGTCCAAGATCTCGCTTGGTGATTACGATGGCGCCGAAGTCGCGCTGACTCGCGCGTTGGAGCTCGCTCCGAACAGCACAGAGGGCCAATCGCTGCTCGGATGGGCGCAGATGCTACAGGACAAGCTGGATGCAGCGCTCATGAACTTTCAGTATGTACTGGGGCGCGAGCCGTCCAATGCACTTGCACGCATCAACGTCGGCTACATCTGCCTCAAGAAGGGCATCTTTGGCGAGGCGATCGAGCATCTGTCCAAGGCACTTCGCCAGGACGACGACGCGCGCGCGCGACTGTATGCGAATTTCTACCTCGGACTTGTCTATACCGAACGTGAGATGTACGAGGATGCGCAGATATTCTTCGAACGATCGATAGCGCTTGGGCCCAACCTTGTGGAAGCGTACTTCGAGCTTGGCCACTCGCTGTGGCTCGCGGGCGAAAAGTCGCGGGCTGTCGCCGTCTGGAAACGCGGTGCCAGCGTTAACAAGTTCAACCCCTGGAGTGTCAAGTGCGCGGAGATGGGCGCCACCGCCGATCGCGGCGAGACCCCGCGCCGCGCGTGGTTGTCACGCGGGGAGTGACCACCCAAAGCCGAGCACGGGCGGCTGCGGCCTCCGTGTGCGCCGGCGGTGCCATCATCCTGGCAGCGATAATGTTTTTTGCACTGCGTTCCAGGCCGCCGCGCGAAGTAGTCGTTGGCGAGACACCGGCCGGTTATTACGTGCGCCGAGCGAGGGTGCGCGTCAGACTCCCGTCCATCCCGGCTGATAGCGCGGGCATGTCGGCGAAGCGCCTCGATGAGATCGCCGTCGTTGTGCAACGTGGAATAAAGGAGGGCGGCTTTCCGGGGGCCGCAGTGGTCATCGGCCGCGATGGCGGTGCAGTGCTGGCCCGAGGGTTCGGGAAAGTCGGGCGGTCGGACAACGCGCCGGACGTGAACCCCGACTCCACCATCTACGACCTCGCTTCACTCACAAAGGTGGTCGCCACTACTTCTGCAATCATGGCACTGTACGACGACGGTGTAATTCACCTCGACGATCGGGTGGTGCGCTGGATCCCGAGCTTCACGGGTGGCTACAAGGATTCGGTTACGATTCGGCAGCTGCTCACGCACAGGTCGGGACTGCCTCCGGGACGCGAGTTGTGGCGGCAGATGGGCGATCCGGCGGCCGCACGCGCAGCGGTGATTTCCACTCCGCTCGTGAAGGGATGCCCGCCCGGTTCCTGCTACATGTACTCCGACCTCGGCGCCGACATGCTCGGCTTCATCGTTGAGGCAGCGAGCAGAGAGTCGCTGGATGAGTTTACGGAACGTCGCGTCTTTGATCCGCTTGGCATGACGAGCACGACATTTCACGTGCCGAAGGAGGACCTCGCGTACCTGGCCCCCACCGGTGCGCCGCGTGGACGGGTACACGACTCGAATGCCGCGGCACTGGGAGGAGTCGCCGGCCACGCCGGCCTGTTCTCGACCGCAAGCGATCTCGCAGTCTTCGCGCAGACGATGCTCGACAGCGGCGCGTATGACGGGGCGCGTGTCTTTCGCCCTGAGACGGTCAAACTATTCACGACGCGCGCCGCAGGCACGAGAGCGCTCGGCTGGGACACGTGCGACTCGGCCAACGTGCGTGCCACATGCGGGCGATATCTGAGTGCCCGCGCTTTCGGGCACACCGGATTCACCGGGACCTCGATGTGGATCGATCCTGATCGACGCATGTTCATGATTCTTCTGACTAACCGCGTAGACGATCCGCGCGTTCGCCGGCCAGCCCTCGTCATCCACGATATCCGGGCGGACATAGCCGATGCAGCTGTACTTTCGGTTGTCGACGCCGACAGGGGTGCCCCCGTGGCGGAACCGAAGTTTCGGTCCGCGAGCCCCCAGCGGTGGCAGGAGCCAGAGTCAAAACGACGGGCAAAGCGGGGCCGGAAGTTCAAGCACGCTATCCGGCACCGAGGCAGCAGCTCCAGGATGGCCAATCGTCGGCCGCACTGACTCGGCTCCGCATTTCAATTAACAAGCGATTAAGGTACGCCAGCCAGCTTGACACTTCGCTCTCGCCACCCGTACTCTTCGCCCCTATGCCGAACAATTCAGCCGCAGTGAGCCGTGAACCTGGCCTCCCAGCTCACCGCAGATTCATGTGGTGGGGTCTGGCAGCGGCCGCTCTGCTGATCGGATACGCCGATCTCTGGCGTGGCGGCGAGACTTTTGCGCCGGTACTTTTGGTCATCGCGTACTGCGTCCTCATCCCCGTGGCCATTCTGAAACGTTGACCCGGCGGCGAATCGCGTTGCTGCTCCCGAAGTCGCGGCTTGGTTTCTGCACTCGGGCGAGTAGCTCAGCTGGTTAGAGCGCCTGCCTTACACGCAGGATGTCGGGGGTTCGAATCCCTCCTCGCCCATTGCCGGTAGCACCGAAGTCGAGAACCACGCGACGGTCGTGGTGTACAAACGTTTACACAATCTGGAGGAGTATCAGTTGAACGCTCGCTACTCTCTGGCGCTCGCGGCCATGGCCTTCGCCGGCACGCTTCCGGCACACGCGCAGGACGCCAAATCGCGCATAACTGTCATGACCTTCCAGAGTCAGGAGAAGGGTACAGGTGCGAAGGCGGCCGACGAGCTTCGCAATCAGCTCAAGGACACCTTCAATCCGAAGGACGTTTACGTCCTACCGACCAAGGACGTCAACAACACGCTCGAGCAATCCGGCTTCTCAGCGAGCGACCCACTTGCGTCGAACGACGAGAAGGCGCTGGCGAACCTGCTCCGCTCGGACGAGTACATCACGGGCACCATCAACAAGGCCCCGACCGGCGGCTACGCGGTTGATGCGCGGATGGTCCTGGCGCGCGACAACACGCTTTCCCAGGCACTCCCGACGGCGACGGCGGCCAAGCTGGGCGACGTGATGGACAAGGTCTCCAAGTCCGCACGTGACGCCATGAAGCAGCTCGATGGCGAGCACTCCTGCATCAGCAAGGCCCGCGCGAATGACATCCCCGGTGCCCTCGCCGCGGCGCGGCAGGGGATCGCTGCGTACCCGCAGGCGACGCTCGCGCGGCTCTGCGAGGCCAATGTATTCTACTCAGAGTTTTCCAAGGCGACGACGCATGCAGACTCGATCGCCCTCGCAGACTCCGTCCTGGCGGTGACTCGCGTTATCGCGCAACAGGACCCCAAGAGTGTCGCCGCGCTCACGTTCAACGCGCAGCTCTTCAAGGTCATCGGCGATAGCACCCAGGCGCGGGCGACCCTGCTTGCGCTCATCCGCGCAGATCCGGGCAACGACAAGCTCATCACGCAGATTGTCAACGAGCTGGCAGGGTCAGGGCACGCAAATGAAGCCATCCCACTCGTCAAGGAGCTCCTCGACCGCTCGCCGGGCGATCCGCAGCTGCTGCACACGGCGTTCCTGGTGTACCTCGCTGCCAGCGACTGGCAGTCCGCGGTCACGACGGGCCCGGAGCTCATACGCGCTGATACATCGGCCGCCG
>JALYTX010000075.1 GCA_030854055.1 Gemmatimonadota bacterium
CTGGTGAACAGCGTGCCGGATTGCTACCACGCACTCGGCGTGATTCACGACGGCTGGACGCCTGTACAGGAGAGGATCAAGGACTACATCGCGCAGCCCAAGTCCAACGGCTACCAGTCTCTTCACACCACCGTCTTCGGCCCGGGGCGTCAGCTCTTCGAGATCCAGATTCGCACCCGCGAGATGCACCGCACCGCCGAGTACGGAATCGCCGCGCACTGGAGGTTCAAGGAGAACGCCCGGAACGCCGACGAGCTGGACCGCCATCTTCAGTGGTTCAGGCAGATTCTGGAGCTGCAACTCGACGCGAGGACTCCGGATGAATTTCTCGAATTCTTAAAGCTCGACCTGTACCAGGACGAGATCTTCGTCTTCACCCCGACGGGCGACGTCATCCAGCTTCCGAAAGGTGCGACGCCAATCGACTTTGCGTTTGCGGTGCACACTGAGGTCGGGCTTCACTGCAATGGTGCGCGCGTCAACGGACGCATGGCGCCGCTTTCGCGAGAGCTCAAGAACTCTGACACCGTCGAGATTATTGCATCGCCGTCAGCGCGGCCCAACCGCGACTGGCTGGCGCACGTGCGGACCGGTCGCGCACGGCATCGCATCAAGCAGCGCCTGCGCATGGAGGAGCAGAAAGCGTCCATAAAGCTCGGACGCGAGATGATCGACAAGGAGGCCAAGCGCCGGCGAGTGCCGCGTCCGACCGACGATGATCTCGAGACTGCGGCAAAGTCACTCAAGCTGACAGATCGCGGGCACCTAGTGAGCGCGGTGGGGCAGGGCGAGCTGAGCGGCCGGGATGTTATCCGCAGTCTTCATCCAGAGATCGATACGGGTCTCGAGCCGCCGCAGCCGAATCGACTGGAGCGACTGGTCGACCGCGTCCGCGGCACCGGCCGCGGTGTGCGCATCCAGGGCGCGGACGGATTGCTCGTTCGTTACGCGCAGTGTTGCCAGCCCGTGCCCGGCGACCCCGTGTCCGGCTACGTGACTCGTGGACGGGGGGTGAGCATCCACCGCGCCGATTGCCCGAACCTTATGTTGCTCGAGGACGAGCCTGAGCGCCGTCTTGAGATCGACTGGCAGGAAGTTCAGGGCGAGCGTTTCCTCGTCCGTCTTGCGGTCGAGGCAGGCGACCGGCGGGGGCTTTACGCCGACATCGCCACGGCTGTGAGTGAGACCAAGACGGACATCCGCAGCTTCGAGCTCAAGAGCGAGGATGCGAGGGTATTCGGAGTGATCGAAGTACAGGTCGAGAACCTTCCCCACCTGCGGAAAACTTTGCGTGCAATCCGCCGCGTCAAGGGCGTCACCGAAGTGTCGCGGCGCGAGAATACGTCGGAATAGACGGCCGGAGCTAGACCCGTTCCGCGCCGATCTTCGGTTAAATTTCGGTACTCATGGCAAAGTTTGATCTGGTCGCCCCTTTCACGCCGGCCGGCGACCAACCGAGGGCAATCGCGGAGCTATCGCGCGGGCTGGAGCGGGGCGACCGGTTCCAGACGTTGCTGGGTGTCACCGGTTCTGGGAAGACGATGTCAATTGCCAACGTCGTCGCGGCGCACGGCAAGCCAACACTGGTGCTGTCCCACAACAAGACCCTCGCCGCCCAGCTCTACGGCGAGATCAAGTCGTTCTTCCCGCACAACGCGGTCGAGTACTTCATCTCGTACTACGACTACTACCAGCCGGAAGCGTACGTGCCGACCACGGATACGTACATCGAGAAGGATGCGTCGATCAACGAGGACATCGACCGCTTGCGGCTACGCGCGACGTCGAGCCTCATGGAGCGCGACGACGTGATCATCGTTGCCACGGTCTCCGCGATCTACGGCCTAGGGGATCCGGTGCAGTACCGCGAGCAGATGGTCACGTTGCTGCAAGGGCAGAAAGTCGCGCGCGACGACATCCTCCGGTCGCTCGTCCGGATTCAGTACGGACGCAATGACGTCGCGTTCGAGCGCGGGACATTTCGGGTTCGCGGCGACACCGTAGAGATTCTTCCGGCGTACGAGGAACAGGGCGTCCGTATCGAGTTATGGGGCGACGAGATCGAGCGAATAAGCAAGTTCGATCCGCTCACGGGAAACGTGATCGCGACTCTTGAGCGCGCGGCGATCTATCCGGCGAAGCACTTCGTAACGAGTCGCCCAACGATCGAGCGGGCCGTGCGTCGTATCCAGGCCGAGCTCGCGGAGCGGTTGCAGGAGCTCCGTAACACCAACAAGCTTCTCGAGGCGCAGAGACTCGAATCGCGGACGAATTTCGATGTGGAGATGATGCTGGAGATCGGAACCTGCGCCGGCATCGAGAACTACTCGCGGCATCTCTCGGGGCGCGAAATTGGCGAGCGGCCTGCCTGTCTGTTTGACTACTTCCCCGACGATTTCCTCGTGGTGGTTGACGAGTCGCACGTAACGCTACCGCAGATCGGCGGCATGTTCAACGGAGACCGCGCGCGCAAGCTCACCCTCGTCGACTACGGATTTCGCCTGCCGAGTGCGCTCGACAACCGTCCGCTCACATTCGACGAGTTTCTCGCGCTTACGCCGCGCGCCATCAACGTTTCGGCGACTCCTGGTGACATCGAACTTCGCCTGAGCGAGGGCGTTGTAGTCGAGCAGATCATCCGGCCAACCGGGCTGGTCGATCCGGAGATCGAAGTGCGGCCCGTTCGTGGCCAGGTTGACGATCTGTTGAACGAGATCCGGATTCGTGAGCGCAAGAACGAGCGGGTGCTCGTGACGACCCTCACGAAGCGCATGTCAGAAGACCTGACCGACTATCTGCAGCAGATGGGTGTACGGGTGCGATACATGCACTCCGACATCGACGCGATCGAGCGTGTGGAAATCATCCGTGGCCTGAGACTCGGCGAGTTTGACGTACTTGTTGGTATCAACCTGCTGCGCGAGGGGCTCGACATGCCCGAGGTCTCGCTCGTCGCCATCCTGGATGCCGATCAGGAAGGCTTTCTCCGCAGCGATCGCTCGCTCATCCAGACGACGGGTCGTGCGGCGCGCCACCTGCACGGACGCGCGATCTTTTACGCTGACAGGATCACCGGGTCGATGCAACGGTGCATGGACGAGACATCACGTCGCCGCAAGACTCAGGTGGCTTATAATCTGGAGCATGACATCACGCCGCGCAGTGTGACGAAGAGTACTGACCAGGTGAAGTTCATCACTCGGGTTGCGGATGCGCGCTCGGAGCGGCAGGACCGGCAGTCGGAGCAGACGCGGCGCGTGGCCGAGTCGTCGCCCGAGTACGCAAGGATCGGTGACATTGATTCACTCATCGAATCGCTCGAGGGCGACATGAAGGTTGCGGCCAAGGAACTGGACTTCGAGCGTGCCGCACGGATACGCGATCAGCTGTTTGAGCTACGTGCGCAGCGCGACGCCAAGGCGAAGAAGACGTCGTCGTCGCTCGCCGGCCTGCGAAGCGAGTAGTGGACGCTCATCATCACACGCTTCCGCCGCGAGCCGACCGCGGGCGGCTTGTCGTGAGTGAGCCGGAACTGATCGCATGGGGCGAGCGGCTGGGAACGCAGTCGCATCCCGATCTGGTGATTGCCCTGACTGGTGAGCTTGGCGCTGGCAAGACCACGCTTGCGAAGGCCATCTGCCGCGGCTACGGCGTCGTTGAGCCGGTGACGAGCCCGACCTACTCGATAGTGCAGGAATACTCGGCGCCGCGCTCCAAGGTGTACCACGTCGATCTGTACAGACTCGAGACGCCCAAGGATCTTGAGCAGATCGGATGGTCAGAGATCGTTGCGTCAAAGGCGCTTGTCATCGTGGAGTGGCCGGAACGTGCGGGAGCGCTGCTGCCTGCGTGGCACGTTCCGATCGCGCTTGACTACGTGCCGGAATTGCCCGACCGCCGTGTGCTGCTGGCCGGATGAAGGGCAATGTCCTCATCATAGACGCCGCGACTGACGACGGCTCAGTCGCGATTGCACGCGACGGCGCCATCGCCGCGGCGCTTGAATTTGGTTCCCGGGATGCGAGTGGCGCGCGGACGGAAGCGCTCGCGCCCGCGGTGGAGCGCGTGATCGCGCAGGCTGGAATTGGCCCCGGGGACCTCTGCGCGGTTGTATGCGGCCGAGGCCCCGGAGGGTTTACAAGCCTGCGGTCCGCAGCCGCACTGAGCAAGGGGATATGCGCCGCGGGCAACATCCCGCTATACGCCGTATCGTCGCTCGCGATTCTATCATGGTCCGCCGACTTGCGAGCGGGCCGTTACGTCGCCGCTATAAGTGCCGGACGAAACGAGTGGTTCGCCGCTCCTTTTACCGTGGGCGGGGACGGCGCGCGGGTGGTGGGTGAGGAATATCTTGTCGGCACTGACGAGCTCCGCGAATGTGCTCGGGCGGCGAACACCGCGCTCGTCGGCGCGGCGCTTGACATCGATACGCGTGCGCGGGCCGCGTCGGTCGCCGCACATCTTCCAGCCGTGCAGGAAACCGGCTACGTCGATCTCGATTCCTGGGAACCTGCGTACGGTCGCCTCGCCGAAGCGCAGGTTCGATGGGAGGCCACGCACGGCCGCAAGCTGGCTGTATGACGGGTATGACGATTTCAATTCGCAACGGCGACATGGAGGACGTTTCGGCGATCTGCGCGATTGAGCGTGAGTCCTTTGGCGACCCGTGGACGCGTGCGATGTTCTACGCGTACATCCGCGGCTCTGCCTGTTACCAGCTTGCTGTCGCGGTGTGCGCCGGGTCGGTGGTAGGATATGCCGTGACTCAGCTCGTCGAAGAGGAGTCCGAGCTGCTCAACATAGCGGTGCATTCCGCGTGCAGGAGCCGCGGCGTCGGCGGCGCCTTGCTCGGCGACGCGATGAGCCGCGCGCGTGTCGCTGGCGCCACCGAGATGTGGCTTGACGTTCGCGCTTCGAACCTGCGGGCGCGCGCGCTGTATGCGAAGCGCGGCTTCTGCGAGATGAGCGTGCGAAGGCGATATTACGTATCGCCAGTCGAGGACGCCGTAGTGATGCGAGCTGAGCTCGCGAGCATGCGCAATGAATCGGTTAGATGCGCCGGCCGGAGCTTCAGCAGCGCCTCGGGAGAAGTAATACTTTCACCAGCGAGCCACTTTCCTCGCCAGGAGACGCAATGAGCAGAAGCCTTAATAAAGCAATGTTGATCGGTAACGTCGGACAGGATCCGGAGATCCGCTCCACTACGAACGGTGGGCGGGTCGCGACTTTCTCACTCGCTACGTCGCGAAACTGGAACGGTCCCACCGGTGAGCGGCAGGAGAAGACCGAGTGGCATCGCTGCGTGGTGTGGAACGCAGGGCGTGGACAGGGTGGTGGGGGGGAGAAGGGAATGGGTCTCGCGGACGTCGTCGAGAAGTACGTCAAGAAAGGCGACAAGCTTTTCGTTGAAGGACCGATTGAATACCGCCAGTGGCAGGACAAGGAAAACCAGACGCGATATACGACGGAGATTCGCGTCAGGGAACTTGTAATGCTGAGCGGCAGAGGCGGTGGAGGCGATTTCGATAATGACGCGGCTCCTTCGCGCTCAGCGCGGCCCGCAGCGGCCGCCAAAACCGGTACTGCGGGGAGCGCTGGTGAGTTCGAGGATTTTCCCGCGGCACTCCAGGACGAGGACGACGATCTACCGTTCTAATGTGACGCGTAACGCGGCGCAACGGGCGTGCCGTGTCGGACATGACAAAAGACCGAGAGTGCTATCTGTCCGTCGCTGTAGCTGATACGCTGTGACATACAAGAACGCACGAGCCATCAACGGCTCGTGCGTGGTAGGACTGAGCTGCAGCGTTAACCGTTACACCGCGCCCTAGTCCTCTTCCTCGTCGGCGGCTTTCAGATTGATCGAGGACTCGGCGAGCGCTGTCAGCGCGTCGTCGGTGTCGCGCTCCTCATCGAGAGTCTGCTGGAGAAGCCGAGCCTGCTCGTCAAACCCTAGCAGCAGTGCCCACGTGCGCACCGTGCCGTAGCCAGCCATCTCATAGTGTTCGACGTGTTGCGCGGCAGATATGAGTCCTGCGTCGAGCACTTCAGCTTCGGGGCGCTCCTTGATCAACTCGCTTCCTTCCTTCAGAACGCCTTCCATGCCCACGCACTTCTTACCGGTTGGTTTCTCGCCAAGCTGTCTGCAGATTCGCTCGAGCCGCTTGACGTGCTGGCGAGTCTGCCGCTCGTGCTTGGTGAAACCCTGCTTGAGTTTCCTGTTCGTGGCAGCCTTGATCATGCGCGGGAGCGCCTTGAGTATCTGATTCTCCGCGCTGTAAAGGTCTTTCAGCTCGTCGACGTAGAGCTCGTGTAGGGTCTCCATTTCCATGGCGTTTTTTTCTCCGTGTGGGGGTTGCGCCTGAAGCCGCTCGACAAGGCAAGCAGCGTGCCCGCGAGGAGATTTTTCACCTGCCGCCGAACATGAACAGTACCGGCGTGTACGACATCGGAGAACGCGCGGTATTGGCCCGCTGTTTCCTACCGCTGTGCGCATCGTCTTATGGATTTACCAGGACTCTAACTGTGGCACGTTCCTTCATGTTCGCGACAGGGATCGAGAACAGTTACCCGACGCTGCCCGGCGGCCGCCGGATCGACCAGATGGAGAAGTGCGGCCACTATGCGCGGTGGGAAGAGGACTTCGGCCTGTTGCGGGAGATAGGCGTCGACGCGGTCCGGTACGGGCCGCCGTATTACCGCACCCATGCAGCACCGGGGCGCTTCGACTGGTGCACGGCCGATGACCCCATGCAGCGCCTGCGTGCGCTCGGCGTCGAAGTCATCGCAGACCTCTGCCATTTCGGTGTGCCCGACTGGCTCGACGGCTTCCAGGACCCTGCCTTTCCCGTGCAGTTCGCGCAGTACGCAGGAGCGTTCGCGCGCCGATACCCGTGGGTCCGGTATTATACACCCGTCAACGAGATATTCGTTTGTGCCTCGTTCTCTGCGCTTCGTGGCTGGTGGAACGAGGCGCTCGCGAGCGACCGCTCATTCGTTCAGGCGATGCGCAATCTTTGCATGGCGCATGAGTTGGCAGTTGAAGCAATCCTCGCGGAGCGACCTGACGCGATCTTTGTGCAGGGCGAGTCACTTGAACATTTCGCAGCTGCTGGTCGTGACGCGGAACGTGAGGCGCAGCACTGGAATGGAATCAAGTTTCTTTCCCTCGACCTCACCATGGGGCACGTGCTCTCGCCTGGAATGGCGTTCTTCCTGAATGAAA
>JALYTX010000119.1 GCA_030854055.1 Gemmatimonadota bacterium
TTTTCGCAGCGGCCGCGCCGGTGTGGAATCCTGCATGTGTGCTTCGATGGAATATGGAAAAGACGTACCTCGGCGATCTGGAGCGAGCCGGAGTTCGTGTCGTGCCCACGGTGTGGCTATCGCGCGGAGCGGTCGTGGATCTCGAGGCATTGCTCGAGGAGCACCGGTGGCCGGACGCGGTAGTGAAGCCGGTAATATCCGCGGCTGCGAATCGGACGGTGCGAGTCGCGCGCGGTACTGTCACCGATTCGTACGCGCAGCTCGCGGAGGCTCTGGAGCTTGGGGACATGATGTTGCAGCCGTTTGTCCCGGAGATTCAGACGCGCGGCGAGTGGTCGTTGATCTTCATCGATGGGGAATTCAGTCATGCTGTGCGGAAAGTGCCATTGGCTGGCGATTTCCGAGTGCAGGCGCATCTGGGCGGCAATGCATTATCGGAGCAGCCAAGCTGCGAAATAATCGGGGCGGCACGCCGAGTCCTTGATGCGGCGCCGTCGCCCTGGCTCTACGCCCGGGTGGACGGGATCGAGACTGCGGACGGGTTCATGTTGCTCGAGCTGGAGCTGCTTGAGCCGTCGCTGTACCTGCGGCATTCGGAGACGGGCCCGGCCCGATTCGCGGACGCGATATTGCGTCGCGCAGGGGCGGTGTAGCAGCTCAGCCAAGGGTCAGCGCGAGAACGGTGGCGGCGATCGCGATCGCGAGGGCATCCTCGATCGCTCCGATGTACGGATCGCTGATGCGGCTCACGCGGCCGGCGTACCGGCGGAGGTGGAACATGCCAATGGCGCCGGTGGCGGCACCCACCGCACCGAATCCAGCACCGAGCCATTTATCCATGAGTCCCAATTGAACCATCGCGGCGCCGCAGATGGCACCGCTTGCGACGCGTGCGAGAAAAGGTGCGAGCGCCGTGCGATTGGGTGTCTGGGGAAGTTTGTCGCCTATCAGCTCGCCGAGTGCAGCGAGGCCGAGCGGGACGGCGACTGCCGAGAGGGTGAACCAATGTGCCGGAGTGGCGGGTGGTACGAGTTCGGGCCGGCGCGAAAGGGTGAGCGCGAGTACGGCCGGCGCTACCATGGTGCGCATTCCGGACACGACTCCGAGGAGCAGCGCGGAGGCGCAGAAAAAGAAAGCGGAATGGATGGGCATCGCGAAGACTAATGGGACGGGGACCGTGGTTTCAGCGCCGTGCCATTCGCGCCTCGTTTAGTCTCGTGGCATGAACCGTTCTAATTCACCTAGTATGCCAAGAACAACCCGAAACGCACTGATTGGCGGTCTCATTGCAGGCGGCGTGATGACCGTGAAGTCCATGGTACGCTCGCGCCGTTTTTACGACCTGAAAGGCCGGGTGGTGTTGATCACGGGTGGCTCGAGAGGTCTCGGGCTGGTGATGGCCCGCGAGTTCGCGCAGCGCGGCGCACGTCTGGCGATCTGCGCGCGAGACGCAAGTGAGCTGGAGCGCGCGCGGAAGGAGCTTTCGCTGCTCGGCGCGGAGGTTATCGCTGTCACCGCTGACATTACGGTTCAGGAGGATGTGCGGCAGCTCGCGTCTGCGGTAGGGGAGCTATTCGGGCCGGTGGACGTTTTGGTGAACGACGCAGGCGTGATCGCCGCGGGGCCGTTCGACGAAATGACGGTGGCCGATTATGAAGTCGCCATGAACACGCATTTCTTTGGACCGTTGTACACCACGATGGCGTTTCTTCCCGGCATGCGTGAGCGCGGACATGGGCGCATCGTCAACATATCGTCGATCGGCGGCAAGATAGCAGTGCCGCACATGCTACCGTACTGCGCGAGCAAGTTCGCCCTGGCTGGCTTTTCGGAGGGCATGCGTGCAGCGGTAAAAGGGGATGGAGTTTACGTGACAACGGTGTGCCCCGGGCTCATGCGAACCGGAAGCGCCCGTCACGCGGAGTTCAGAGGCAATCTCGAAGCCGAGTACGGATGGTTCGCGTCTGCCGACTCGCTCCCGGGACTGAGCATGGACGCCAGGAAGGCCGGCCAGCTGATCGTGGACGCATGTGTACATGGGGACGCGGAGCTGATCATGCCTGTGACCGCGGCTGTGGCAGCACGTGTCAATGCTATCTCACCGGATCTCGCGAGCGAAGTGCTCTCGCTAAGCGAGCGGTTTCTTCCGCAGACGGAGGAGGCTGACGGTGAAAAGCGCGAGGGAGAGGACATCGTGCGCGACATGATTCCGCCGTGGGTCGCGCCACGAGACGACGCGGCTGCTGCGCGGAACAACGAGCTGGGCGACAACGCGTAAAAACTCGGTGACGATCCGTGCCGACTACTCAATTGAAGGCTTCACGATCCGGCTATGGCATCTCGAACAGTTTCAGAAATTCTCCGTACCCTTCCGCCTCCAGGCTCTCCAGCGGGACGAAACGCATGGCCGCGGAGTTCATGCAGTAACGAAGACCAGTGGGCTGGGGGCCGTCCTCGAAGACATGGCCGAGGTGTGAATGTGCACGTGCCGAGCGAACCTCGGTGCGCTCGCGTGCGAGCTTCCTGTCAACGCGCGTGATTACGCTTGCAGAATCGAGCGGTTTCGTAAAGCTCGGCCAGCCACAGTGCGCGTCGAACTTGTCGAGCGAGCTGAACAGAGGCTCGCCCGACACGATGTCGACGTAGATACCCGGTTCACGATTGCCGTTGTAGGCATTCGTAAACGGGGCTTCGGTTCCTTCGTGCTGTGTCACGCGGTATTGCTCTGAGGTCAGTGTCTTTCTCAGATCCTCGTCACTCGGTTTCTCGTACCCGTTGGCAGTAGCCATCCCGTGCTCCGTGTTGTTTGTGCCGCTTACAGAAAGATAGCTGGAGTGCGAGCTGAATTCGGCGGGCGTGTGCGTTTGAACCGGGGTCAGGTATGACTGTACACCCAGACTATACCGTTGTACGAGAAAGTAATCGTGCTGTGACTGAACGTGCTCGCGGTGTTGATTGACCCGGTATACTGCCCGTAGTTGTTCTGCGTGCTGTACGTGGGCGTGAATACCGCTGCGGTGCCATTCTGATTCCAGGTTCCGGCTTCAGCATCGCTGGTCTGCGTGTAGCCACCACCTGTCGAAACGAGCTCACTGATTGTCTCGTTGTACGTTCCGTCGTTGTTCAACGTATAGATGTCACTCTGGATCGATACGGTCTGGCCGCCTGACGTGTACGTGTACGGCAGGTTGTTGCCATTCACTGTCTGCAGCGAGTAGCTGCCGCCCACGGACGCACCGTAGGGCGACGTCGTGTCCGAGCACGCGGCAACGGTCGCCAGCGCAGCGGCGGTGGCCAGTACTCTCACGGTACGAGAGAGCGATGTGTGGCCGAGCAGGTTGCGTTTGAACAGGGCATGTGTGAGCATGGGAATAATCCTCTGAGTGCTTACGGTGGCGTGCGCGCGGACATCGGCCGCTCGTACTGATACTCGCGTAATGCGGATTGTGTGCCACGAGTTCGCGTTGCGCCGAAACGTGAAGCTCACACCCCGCGGTGAACCAGACGCTTGTAAGCTTGCTGTCAGTCAGGCTCCTGACAGTCAGCTTCGCGACAGCTTTTCGCGCGAGTTTCTCCCATGAAAAAACACACATTGAGTGTTAACGTTGCGCTCGTTTGTTGCGTCGAAGTGTGTGTAAAGACGAGCACGACTCATTCAGTGCCGTGCACCACACAGAGGCAGACCATGAAGTTCACGTTCGTAAGTGTTGCACTCAGAGGAGCGAGCATCGCCGCTGTTCCAGTCGCGATGCTATCGATGACGGCGGCGAGCGCAAGCGCGCAGGGTTACGGCGCGCGCGAGCTGTTCGATTGGCGCGGAGCGGTGGACCAGGAAATTCGCATCGAGATGCAGGGCGGCCGCACCTCGACGATTGCAATGGGGCCGCGTGAGATGGTCGGATACGACAACGCGCGCGCCGTGGGCGGAGTGCCGTCCACCAATGGGTATGTGACGGTTGAGATGCGCGAAGGGCGCGGCATTGCGGACGTCGTTCAGCAGCCCACCGCGCGCAACGGCTACACCACGATCGTGCGGATACGCGATGGCGAGAGCGGTGCAGGCCGCTATGACGTCGCAGCGTTCTGGCAACCGTCGGGCAACGCCGGTTACGGCTATGGCAACACTGCCGCTTACGGCCAGTACGGCACCGACGGACGATATGACGCGTACGATCGGGATGCGCGCTACGGCAACTATGGCAATTACGGCAATTACGGTACGTACGGCTATCCGCAGACGGTGATCGTACAGCGGCCAGTTTACCAGCAGCCGGTTTACCAGCAGCCGGTTTACGGCAACGTTGGCAAGACGCTTCCATCCCGTGGCAGCGTGTACCAGCAGCCGGTTTACAGTAATGACGGACGCTACAGTCGCTACCCAAGCGGCAATGTCCAAGCGGGCAAGACCCTTCCTGGAGTAAGCCAGGACAGGCAGCGGGGCACGTACAACCAGAGCCAAGCCAGTCAAAACGCCCAGACAGGCAAGACTCTACCGGCCACCAACGGATCCAGCCAGCGGAACGGGTACTGGCAGCACAACCACTAGCTGGCGCTGGTCGTAACAAACTTTCTGACGCGAAGTAATGCAGCCCTCTGGGAATCCAGGAGGGCTGCATTTTTTTACCCACCTTGGGCGGCGATTGCGCGCGGCGCAATGATCGTCGTATAATCAGAAATCCATTGGTCGCGCACAGACATCCTGCGCGGCCGCGCAGCGGTCGTGCGTTCTAAAGCGTACGTTCTCTGTGGCGGCCACCCCGGTGACTGCACGTCTCTTCACCTAGTGATGCTCATGCTTCAAGCCGGGCGTAAACTCGCTTCCAACGCTGCCGTCGGCCTGGTGGCGATCGTGCTTGCCGCGGGAGCCATCTCCGGCCAGGCCGCCCCAGCCGCGAACCAGGCCCAAAAGGACTACACCCAGGCGGACGTCGAATTCGTGCAGGGGATGATCTACCACCACGCCCAGGCCGTCGTGATGTCCGACTGGGCTCCGACGCATGGGGCGCGCCCCGATCTTATCACATTGTGCAGGCGGATCGGGCTGTCTCAGCGCGACGAGATCAACATGATGCAACACTGGCTCGAGGACCGACATCTCCCGACCCCGGATCCGCTGAACATGTTGCCCGCGGACAGTGGAAGGGCGCACGACTCGGGTTCGATGGGGGACATGAGCATGCCGGGAATGAGCATGGGCGATCACTCGATCATGCCGGGGATGCTCACACCAGCGCAGCTCAAACAGCTGGATACTGCGCGCGGGATCGACTTCGACAGGCTATATCTCACCGACATGATCCGGCACCACGAAGGCGCCCTCGGCATGGTCGCCAAGCTCTTTGACGCCCCGGGTTCTGGTCAGCAGCCCGATCTTTTCAACTTCGCAACCGATGTGGATGCCGGCCAGCGCGCAGAGATAACGCGCATGCAGGCAATGTTGAACACTCTGAACACGAGTCAGACAAGATGAGAATTCAGTTCACCAAGGTCACCAGATTCACTCAGTTGCGCACGTCCGCCGTCATGCTGGCAGCGGTATCTGCGCTCGCCGTCGCGTCGCCACTGCACGCGCAATCCAGCACCACGGATCCGCGTGTCGGGCTCAAGCCCGGGCTGTACGATGCAGGGGTAGCCTCCAGGGGTATGAACCTCGTCGCGCACCGGAACAAGGCCGACGTCTTCAAGCCGAATGCGCCGGGCGGCCTGACCTACGCCAACTCCGACCTCGCATTCGGAGGCAGGTATCTGTACCAGGGAAACTTCAGCGGGTTGCAGATCTACGACATCTCGAACCCGCTCAATCCCACGCTGACAGAGCCGTACACGTGCTTCACGGAGCAGGGCGACGTATCGGTGTACGGGCACTTGTTATTCGTTTCCGCCGAGAATACGGGAAACAGGCTCGACTGCAGCTCTGCGGGGGTGAAGGATAGTGTGAGCAAGGAGCGGTTCGTCGGCGTTCGTATCTTCGACGTTGCCGATCCACTGCACCCGAAGCAGGTGGCGGACGTGCAGACGTGCAGAGGATCGCACACGCACACGCTGGTTCCGGATCCCGCGGACAAGGGGATCGTCTACATCTATGTCTCAGGCCTCGCACGCGTCCGCTCGAGCAGCGAGCTTGCAGGCTGCGTGACCGGCGACGTAATGGACCCGAACAGCGCACTGTTCCGGATTGAAGTGATTCGAGTCCCCGTCGCGCACCCCGAGCAGGCGAAGATAGTGAGCTCGGCGCGCATCTTCAACGACCTCACCGCTCCGCCGACGCATGGCGTAGCGTACGCTGATACAGCGAACGGTGCCGCCGTTGCAGCCGCGCGGCGCTTCCTCCCGCGTCTCGGGCTTCCCGCGTCGGCTTCAGCGGCGGACTCGGAGCATGCCGCAAGACTGTTCTCGATGATGATGACCGCGCGCAGCGACACGATGCACGCGCGCATGATCGGCGACTCGCTGCGCTCGCTCGGCGCCACGAATGTACAGATGCCGGGCGGCGGCGGAGGTGTGCGTGGAGGACCGTCGCAGTGCCACGACATAACCGTGTATCCGGAAATGAACCTCGCCGCGGGCGCGTGCTCGGGGTACGGTCTCCTGCTCAACATCAAGGATCCCGCACATCCGGTGCGTTTGCAGGCGGTATCCGATTCCAACTTCGCCTTCTGGCACTCGGCCACCTTCAGCAACGACGCGTCGAAGCTGATCTTCACGGATGAGTGGGGCGGCGGTACGCAGCCCAAGTGCCGCGCGACCGATCCGGTCGAGTGGGGTGCGGATGCACTCTTCAGATTGCACGACGGCCATCTCACGCATGCCGGCTATTACAAGATGCCGGCGGCACAGACGGCGACCGAGAATTGCGTGGCGCACAACGGCAACCTCGTTCCAGTGCCGGGGCGCGACATCATGGTGCAGGGCTGGTATCAGGGCGGCCTGTCCGTGTTCGACTTTACCGATCCGTCGCATCCGAAGGAGATCGCTTACTTCGATCGCGGACCGATCGATGCCAACAAGCTTGTGATCGGCGGATACTGGGCCGGCTACTACTACAATGGCTACATCTACGGCTCCGAGATCGCGCGCGGCCTGGACGTGTTCAAACTCACCCCGACGGCAGATCTCACGCAGAATGAGATCGACGCGGCCGGGCTCGTCCACATGCAACGGCTCAATCCGCAGAGCCAGCCGAGGCTCGTCTGGCCCGCGGCGTTCCCGGTTGCGCGGGCGTACGTCGACCAGCTGGTGCGGGGGAATGCGATGCCCGCGGCTCGGACGACTGCGGTGATGACCGCGCTCAATAGTGCGCAGGCAGCACGCGGGGCTCAGCGTGCGGGTATTCTTCGGAAGCTTGCAGCTGAACTGGCGAACGACGAAAAAGGCTCAAGCGATGCAGCGCGAATTCGCATGCTCATGAACGTCGTGAGCGGACTCCAGAATGTGAAATCCTGAGGTATACGTGTAGCCTGTAGTTTCATCCGACGGGGTCAGGTCTTGCTCCATGCAACACCTGACCCCATCGGGCTCC
>JALYTX010000086.1 GCA_030854055.1 Gemmatimonadota bacterium
CCTTCCCAGCCGCCGAGCAACGCCGTGATCTCTTCGTATGCCATCGGTCGCCTCCCTTCCGAATAGCATGCATCCGAGATCGGCCGCTGTCACCCCAAATCCCTAAATTCCGTGAAGAACCCAAAAAAAAGGTCCAGGAGATCTGGGGCGGCTCGGAGGGATTGGAGGACGAGGAAGATACCACGGGCGCGAGACGCGGGAAATGATCCTGGTCTTGATCGAGGAAGCTGTGACCGCCGGTGCGCGGCGACGACGCTGTTCGGAGCTCCTGGGGTTGAGCGTTCGTACGCTTGAACGATGGCGTAGTGAATGGCGTCTCGGGAAAACTGAAGACGCTCGGCACACACGACTTCAGTTTCCATTTCACACGCGATTGTCTGACAGAATTGCTCCATGCAACAAGCTTGCAGTGGAGGAACGCGCGGAGATACTGGAGGTCGTGAACTCTGCGCCGTTTCGTGATCTGTCTCCCAATCAGATAGTGCCGCGCTCGCACGCGGCAACAAAGCCGAACGAGGTGTGGAGCTGGGATATCACGTATCTCATGACACCCGTGCGCGGCGTGTTCTTTTACCTGTACCTGATCATGGACATCTGGAGCCGCGAGATCGTGGGCTTCGAGCTGTACGACGTCGAATCGGCGGCATTGTCAGCCCGCTTGTTCACGGCGACGTGCCAGGCTGAACATGTTGATCCTGGGGGGATCGTACTGCACTCCGACAACGGCGGACCGATGAAAGGTGCTACGATGGTCGTAACACTGGAGCGCCTGGGCGTGCTGGCTTCGTTCAGCCGGCCGGGCGTGAGCAACGACAACCCATTTTCAGAATCACTATTCCGGACTCTCAAGTACCGTCCGGAATATCCGAGCAGGCCATTCGTGAGCATCGAGGTCGCACGTACCTGGGTCGCATCTTTCGTACGCTGGTACAACACGCAACACCTGCACAGCTCGATTCGCTTCGTCACACCGGATGATCGGCATGCAGGGCGTGACGTCGAGATCCTCGCCGCACGTCAGGCGGTGTATAAGGCAGCGCGCACTGAACGGCCTGATCGATGGAGCGGACCAGTGCGCAATTGGGGACCCGTAGCGGAAGTATATCTCAACCCAGAATCCACGGAACTTCGACAGGAAAATCGAACCGCCGCATGAACCAACATGCGACAACTACCTTGACACTTACCGCTGTCGTCCGGGACGACGTCTTGGCTCAACGGCGGCTTAAGATCATCCGCTTCACGCGCTAGATGAAGCCAGCAGCAATCGTGCCCCAGAAGTCCCTGATCGCACCAGCGTGAGATGTTAAGGTATGGGATGCGACACGTCCAAACGCGGCTAAACCAACGCGCTCATTGCTCTCGCCATCTCGCCCGCGATGTCGGTTCGATTGTGATCGTCGCGCATGAGTGTGCGCGGATCGATGTGTCGGCTGAACCGTTGGGTTCCCGAGAACGGAATCAGAATGGAGCAAGGCGGTTATCCCAGTGTGCCGAAGTCCGTGTGGAGCGCCCGAGCCGGTCATTGAGCAGGCGAATGATCGCGATGTCTCGCACCGCCTTGCGGTGTCCGGTTCACGCGGCCACACGAAGCACCGCGCGCACGGCGGCGAGCCCCGACTGCCACGGCGTTCCTTAGCATTCAGCGAGTGCGGGCGCGCCGCGGCTGCCGCGGGTTCCACGTGAAGCCGCCGCTCGGGTCGAAGCTGAGCGTGAGTGCTGGCTCACCCCTCGCTGACAACATGGTCACTCGACGGCCATCCACGTGCATCGCGCTGAGATCCAGCGGAACGCCGCCTACGGTCGCCCCAAAGATCCTGCCGTTGACCTCGGTAAGACTGAAGTGGCCGGCTGGATCCACGGCATTGACCTGCACGTGCTGCGCGGGCAGCATATCGGCAATCGCGCCGTTGATAGCCATACTGTCGACCGACGGCGCGGCGGCGCTCCAGATGCCGACGCCAGCGGCATATATTGCACATCCCACACAGAGCGGGATCAGAACACTAGAGCGCCCGGTCCGCTGCTCACCTTTGACTGCGAGCACCCGCTCCAAGCGCGTCACGAGTGATCCACTGGTCGCGGCGACTGCGCGTACGGACCGGCATTCCTGCTCCGCGATGCGCACCAACGCCCGCGCCAGGGCCAGGGGCGCCGAGGACATGCGCACGGCGTCGGCATCGCAGCATTCCTCGCGCGCTTCCGCCGCCCAGCCCGAGAGCATGCGGACCGAGGGGTGAAACCAGAGCAACGTATTCAGCAGCTCTAACGCGTAGCTCACCATGTGATCACGCCGCCGGACGTGCGCGAGCTCGTGCAGAACCACTGCGTTCCATTCCTCGTGGGTCAGATCGACCGCGGGAAGCACAAGCAGCGGGTGTGTGAGGCCGGCCACGAATGGACCGCCGCTTGTGTCATCGCCGTCCAGTATAGAGAAATTGCTCGCGACGCCGGCCTGCAGGGCGAGCTGGCGCACGCGTGCAACAATCGCTGGCGGTGCTGCGCGCAGCCTCGCGCGCAGTCTCCGGATCTCGCCACGCTCGCGGCCGACGCGCGCGAGGCCGGACGCAACGCCGACGCACCAGATCGCAATCAGGACCGGGACGGCGGGGGCTGCATGCTCAAATGCCGTACTCAGCTTGCCGAGCGATCGTGCGGAATGCGCGCTCAGCGCCCCTGCCGCGCCATCACGCGCGTTGATGAGCAGGCTGAGGTGAGTCCCGATTGCGGTCGCAACGAACAGAACCGGAAGCGAGGCAAGGATCCAGATCGCCGCGCAGTGACGCTGCTCCGCAGACGGGTTGCATCGCGAGCGCCACACGCTGAACAGCGCACACGCGAGCGGCGCCTGCCACGCGAGATGCGCGGCACTCCATATGAGCAGCTCTGCCACATACGTTGCGGCGTTCATGCGTGCTAGCCGACTTCCTTCTCTTTCATCAGGATCAGCCGCTTGATCTCGGCGATCTCCTCGCGTGACACTGACGCGTCGCCCAGCGCGCGCATCATGAGGCTGGCGCGCGATCCGTTGAACAGTCTGTCCACCACTCGTCCGGCGACCGCGATCAGCGTCGCGTCCTCTTTTACCGCCGCCGAGTAGACGTGCTGGCGGGCTCTCGTGTCGCGGCGCACCAGCCGCTTGGTCGCCATGTTCTGCAGCAGCTTGAGGGTGGTAGTGTACCCGGTCCCGACCCCCAATTCGTCATGCACGTCTCGAACGGTCGACGGTCCTCTCGCCCACAGTACGCGCAGAATTGCTAGCTCCGCCTCCGTAGGCTGGTTAGCGGGGGAATGGGTACGGGGAGCTTGCGGCATGGCTTGACTATGTACGACGTGCGTCGTATTGTCAACTACGACGGACGTCGTATCAGTCCGGCGGTTCTGCCAACATCCATCCTCCCGTCCCAAACCATGACTCCAAAATGGGCTCGTCTCATCTGCTTGCTCGCCGCCGCAGCAGTCACCCAACCGTCGACCCGGCTGCAGGCGCAACAGATCGACACGGCGAGCGCTCTTGCCGCGCTCCGCGACGCCAGCACCGCGTGCCATCTGGACGCCGGAAGGCTGTGGGGTATCTCGCTCTGCGCGCCCATCGCGCTCACCGACCGCGCCACGCGCCTGGTGATCGCAACTGACAGCGTATCCGGCCGCCCATTTCTCCCCTATGCGGGCACGTTCCTCACCACTGCCCCTGAGGGGCTCGGTTTCGCCAACACGTCGTTCACGTGGGGAAACCGGAGCTGGGCAATGATTCTGCTGCCGCTTCCGGCCGACCGCTTCGATCGAGCCTCGCTCGTGATGCACGAGGTGTTTCACTCCGTGCAGGACACCCTGCATCTCGCCGGAAGTGATCCCGCCAATAACCAGCTCGACGTGTTGGAGGGTCGCCATCTCCTGCGGTTGGAGCTGCGCGCGCTTGGGGCCGCACTCGACGCTCTCTCGAACGGCAGCAGCTTGGATGTTCGCGCACATACGAGCGACGCACTACTGTTCCGCGCACAGCGACACGCTCTCTATTCGGCAGCAGACTCGCTGGAGCCAGCGCTCGAGATGCAGGAAGGACTCGCCGAGTACACGGGCGATCGTCTGGCGATGATGTTGACCGGCGAGCCGGCGACACGCATTGCCACTAGAGTACGCGCCTTCCAGTCCAACCCCACGTACGTGCGATCCTTTGCTTACGCGACTGGCCCCGCACTCGGCATTCTTCTCGACCACTTCTCGCCAACGTGGCGCAGGGATATCCGCACCGCTCGCAATCCGGCGCTATTGTTGGCACGCGCGATTGGCTTTCACGCGCCGAGCAATCTCCCACGCGCTGTAAGCCTGCGCGCGAAGAGCTATGGCGACGCCGAGATCATGACACAGGAGCTCGCGCGTGATTCCACGCGACGTGTGCTCATGGCGGACTACCGTAAGCGCCTCGTAGATGGACCGACGGTCACGTTTCGCCAGACGAATCTCTCTAGACGATTCAATCCGCAAACTCTCGTTGGATTCGATTCAGCGTGGACCGTCTATCCGACTGGCAACTTCAGCGCAGACTGGGGGTCGCTCGATGTAAAGGACGGAGGCACAGTTGTGGCGAACGATTTCCGCACGGTTCGAGTCGCCGCGCCAGGTACACCAATCACGCCTGAGATGCGAATCGTTCATGGTAGCGGATGGACGCTCACACTCGCTCCGGGCTGGTCACTGCGTCGTGTCCCCGGCAGGGTGGGGAGTTACGAAGCCGCTAAGAACCCGTGATTGTCAGGCTGCATCCCTTGATTAGCCTTCGCATGATGCCGTGCCTCAACGCTCAACGTCATGATATATCCATCATGCCAAGCTCGGGTGCAGCCCGGCCACGATCTCGGCCGCCACTTCGGATGGGGAGCACATCGTATCGATTTTGCGAACCGGCACTGCAATGTACGTCGCGAAGCGTTCCCGGATGACAGCCTCCTCCCTTAACGCGACTCGTCGGCCAAAAGGGCGTGTGAGTTACCGCCGAACAATCTCGGCCACGCAGGTCTCGAGGTCGAGAGAGGGAAGGAGCACAAAAGTCGTGGGACTACACTCGATGTCGCGTCGAGTTGCTTCATAGGCCGTGTGAACCGCTAACGGGTACGTCATGAAGCCGGACGACAACACCGGGACGCCATCTTTCTCGCCATCGATGATGGAGCGATAGACCTCGACGTTCTGGTGAGCATAGGAGTTGTATCCATGTGAGGCGATGAACCGGTCGATATCTCCGGCCTGCTCAGTGAACTGCCGGTCCATGTCGTGAAACGGAACAGCCAGGCGGTGCGCGAGAACCGCACCAGCGGTACTCTTGCCGGACCGATAAGACGGATCATGCAATCCCTCCACGCGCCGACGGGCGCCCTGCTCCTACCGACTGCAAAGCTCTGCCTCATACGTGCGGCGTGTCCGTGAGCTTGCGCAGCCCGGATACGGTCGGACGGAATCCTGCACGCGACTACGCCAACACGCGGGTGGATTGCCCAGATCGCCACGGTCGACCGATCCGGAACCGCTCGACGTACACCGCAAGACCCAGGAGCGCCTGAAGCGTTCCAAGGATCAGCAGCGTGATGTCAGGGCGACCTCGCCAGAAGCACCAGCCCAGACCCGCGATGACGACGCCCGATACGAGAGAAAGACCGACGAAGCCGACGACGTGTTTCGGTAATCCACGAGGCACGGTCGGCGATGCATACGACAACGCGATGGCTGAGAGTTTCTTCGCGACTCTCGAATGCGAACTCCTGAACCGGCGCACCTTCCACTCGCAGGCCGAGGCCGGGATCGCGATCTTTCGCTACATCGAAGGGTGGTACAACCCACACCGGCGGCATTCTTCCATCGGGCAAATGTCACCCGTCACCTACGAACGTGTCACTGCAAACGCAGCTTCACACTTAACTTCAAACGCGGCTTGATTCTCAAGCCATTACCTGTCCACCGAATCGGGGTAACTCCCACTGGAGCCGGAGGCCCTCGCCGAAGCGCAGGCATTTCTCGGCGCGGCCAGCGAACGCGAGACCGTCGAGGTCGCGCTCGAACTCGTTGTCTTCCGCCGCGACTTAGCGGCCGGCGCGCGTGCCCTTCGCGGGCTTGCGCTCACCCGGCTTGACTGACCGCCGGCGTGCCTGCCCAGAAGCTGCGGAAGTACGTTCTCGATACGAACTGCTTCACTGACACCACGCATGACGCTGCGCGGCGTACTGCCCTGGAGGGATTCTCGCTCCGGGCCGCACCGGGCCCCCATCTCAGCGCGGTCGTTGCCGCGGAACTGCGCGCGGGGGCCGGGCGCAGCCGCCGGACGCTTGAGCGAGCTGTGCTCAATCCCTATGTCGGTCGCGGCCGCGTCCTGTCGCCATCCGGCAGTCATGGGAGATGCTTGGGACGACGCTCGCCACATTGGCGGAGCGCGAGGGCTTCGTCGTCGCGCAGACCCGTCGCAGCTTCGCCTTTGATATCCTACTCGCCCACTCGTGCCGCGAGGCCGGCGCCACGCTGGTCTCCAGCAACACGTGCGATCTCGAACGGATCAGCCGTGTCTTCTCGTTTGAGTTGTAGCGCCGTATCCCAAGCCTGTCTGAACGAGTTGTCTAACGAGACCTTTCTGGCGCGCACGATTTGCCGCGCGATTTAGAATCCATCGCCCGACCCATCTACTCACTGACGGACACTACATCAGGACAATTCAGGAGCCACTCGGCCATTCGGATGTGAGCACGAACATGATCTACACACTCGTACTCAATGGTTGAGGTCGCGGAGTGAGGAGTCCAGCGGATTTGCTGGAGATATCGAAACGGTGTTCTGGGATGGGTAATTTGGCTTAGGCTGCGTGCATCCAGTGTAAGACAGCGAGTGTGGGTTCGAACGCGGTGGACAACTCGTTCCAGCTGTGCTGTTTGGGCTTGCGGGCAGGGGAATGCGGCGCATCTTAGGCCGCGTGCTTGCAGCTTTTTTGAAGCGGAGCTTGCAGCCTAATAACGCGTTGGACGGCGCATGCGTGCTCGCGGCGGCCCGACGGGGGTGTCTAGCGTTGTCCAAAGCGCGGTGCTATGCTTGGGAGGCGGCGCGACTGCACCGCGGCAGCGTGTACGCCCGACTCGTGATGCGGGGGACCGATGGCGTTTGAATTCCTGCGCCGCTGGGGAGCGCGGCAGCTCGTGGCGGCCTTGAGCACGTACTGGGTGGCGCTCGCGCTCGTCGTGGTCGGGTCGCCCGCCATGCGGTTCTGGAGACTGACGCACGATCCGGCCAGTCACGGAAACGCCTCGGCCGGGATCAGGAATGACGTGATCTGGGCGACCGTCGCAGAGAACGGCGCCACGGCTTGGGTAGGATCGGCACACATGGTCACGCTCGTGATGTGGCTCGTGGGGCCGCCCCTTGTCCTGTACATCGTGTGGCTACGCAGCCGACCGTCTCCGCAGCTGCCGCGCCGCACCGCGTCGGTCCGCGGAGATCGGAGCGGCATCCTCACCTCTCCGCCGTCGGAACTTGGGGCCGGTGAGGCACCCCGCGCGACCGACTTCGTGGCTGGCAAGAGCGCGCGGTCGTCGATCAGGGGTAGGCGCGACCGCGCCGGCTAACCTTGCGTTGAAGCTGTCGGGTGCGCCGGGACGCTCTTGGCTCGCCTTCCGCTTCCGGCGTTCTGCGACCAGCGGCACGCTGTGAAGGCTCGCAGCTCAACTTGGGCGTTGATATGACTGGGCTGTTGTCAAGGGGAATATGCGTGGTCATGTGCGTCGTTCGGATTGGTGATCGTGGTACGACGAGGGTGCGAGGCAGCATCGACGGTCAATCCTGCTGATATCCGCCGATTACCGGATCGCTCAGGCAGCGCGGCAAGAATTGGATTCGTCGAGTCGTCCCGCCTATCCGGCGGCATGCCGAGAGCAGTTGGTTGAACTAGTTCATGCTGGGCGAACACCTGAGGAGTTGTCCCGGGAGTTCGAGCCGACAGCCCAGACGATCCATGACTGGGTTGCTCAGGCGGAGCGAGATCGAGGGACACGCACCGATGGGCTCACGACTGCTGAGTGCCAGGAGCTAACACGGCTCCGCCGCGACCTGCGGCGGGTGAAACTCGAGCGTGACATCTTATCAAAAGCCGCGGCCTGGTTTGCACGGGAGACCGGAGCGATTCCGTCGAGTACGGATTCGTGAGGGATCACTAGGCCATATTTCCAGGCGCGACAATGTGTCGTGTGCTCCGGGTCTCTCGTAGTCGTCATTACGCTTCAGCGAAGCGGCCACCATCTGCGCGCGCGCAGCGTGATGCAGCACTAACGGCTCAGGTGCGAGCGAGTCACGCACGCTCTGACGGCACGTACGGAGCGCCACGGATATGGGAAGATCTGCGTGAGGCCGGTGAGCACGTGGGTCAGAAGCGCGTCGCTCGCCTGATGCGAGCAGCTGGCATAGTCGGCGTGCATCGGCGCCGGGACATACACACGACGCGACGTGGAGCAGCTGAAGTCGCAGCAGATGATCTGGTGAAGCGCGACTTCACCGCGACCGCACCGAACGAGCTTTGGGTGGCCGACATTACCTACGTACCCACGTGGGCCGGGTTTCTCTATCTCTCCGTGGTGCTGGATGCTTATAGCCGGCGCATCGTGGGCTGGGCGATGGCGACGCACCTTCGCACGCAGCTGGTACTCGATGCGCTGAACATGGGGCTACAGCAACGGCGACCGACGTCAGTCGTCCACCACTCCGATCACGGCTCGCAACGCAGGTTCAACTGGTCGTTGCAACAATGCCAGTGTGATCTGATTGTAACAGCTCGTTCAAAGCTTCGGCAGGCGTTCTCCAGCCGAGCGTCTTCCGCGGCCTTGTGTTGAGCGCGAGAGCTACGGCTGCGAGATCCCTGGTACTGTGCTCGCTCAAGTCCGTGCCTTTCGGGAAATACTGCCGCAGTAGCCCGTTCGTGTTCTCGTTCGTTGCGCGCTGCCACGGGCTTTGCGGATCGCAGAAGTAGATCGCTAGCCCCGTGTCGATCCGCAGTTGCGCGTGCTCTGCCATTTCCGCGCCTTGATCCCTGTCAACAGCGATTGAAAATGGGATCTGCGCGACTTTTGGTGAAAGGGAGGCAAACGTTTAGTCTTTAATGTCCGTCTCTTCGCATAGGAACAAGATGGACGCATTGACCGCGAGCCCGCTGTGCCCCGCGCCGCTCGAGCTGCAGCTGGAAGGAATCCGCTTTGCTGCGCCGGAATTGATCGTCACCGCGACCGCCCGCCGACGCGTGGTCGCCTGTCCCACCTGTAGCCACGCTAGTTCCCGCATCCACAGTAAGTACGGCAGGACACTCGCCGACTTGCCCTGGCATGGGTTACGTATCCGCCTCGACGTCCGGGTGCGCCGCTTCTTCTGCGACGTGCCGGGGTGTCGTCGACGGATCTTCACGGAGCGACTGCCCAAGACGGCCGCCCCGTATGCGCGACGCACCGCCCGCGCGGACAGTGCCCTGGAGATCATCGGATTGGCGCTCGGCGGTCGCGCTGGCGCTCGGCTCGCCGAAGCGCTGGGCCTTGCCGGCGCTCCCGCGGAGATCCTCTCCGCCATTCGTAGCTCTGCGAACTCCTGCGCGGATCAATCCGAAGATGCCGGCGGTGACGCGCGGAATGACTCATCGAAGACCTCTCGCTCGACCGGGCTCCGGGTACTTGGCGTGGACGACTGGGCCTGGCGCAAAGGACAGCGATACGGCACGATCTTGGTCGATCTTGAGCGGCATCGTGTCATTGATCTGCTAGCTGACCGCGAGCCGGACACTCTAGTCGCGTGGCTCAAAGTGCGCCGTGGTATCGAGTTCATCAGTCGCGACCGAGCGGGCGGTTACGCCGATGCTGCAAGGCGCGGAGCGCCGGATGCGATCCAGGTCGCTGACCGCTTTCATCTACTGCACAATCTGACCGATGCTGCGCAGCATGCGCTGGAGCGAAACCACGCGGTGGTGCGTGCAATCGGTCTCGATGCAACGATGCCGATACCGAGACTAGCGAAACGCGGCGGTCCGGTATCGCGCAGAGAGGGTGAAACGTCGATAGTAGAGCAGCGCAAACTCGCTCGGCGTGCTCGGCGAAGATCGCGCTACGACGAGATGATTGCACTCCGTGCGAATGGTGCATCCGTCGCGGCGATCCATCGCGCGCTCGGACTCAGTCGAAAGACCATTATGCGGTGGATGGGAGCAGGCGCATTCCCCGAGCGGCAGCCTACGGAACGAAGGCAGACATCGCTTACCCCGCATGCCGAATATCTCACCGAACGCTGGCGCGCTGGATGTCATAACGTCACCGAGCTCTGGCGCGAGCTTCGCGACGAGCGCGGTTTTCACGGTGGCCTCACTACTGTATTGGCGTGGGCCCGCACTCATCTGCGCAGTACTACGGACGAATCCGTGGCGCCTCGTACACAACGCTCAGCGATGGCGCATCCATCTTCGCGTCGTGCGGCGTGGCTGCTGACTGCCCCATTGGAGCGACTCAAGCCGCCGGAACTGCGCTACATCGAGGCGATCTGCGACGCATCGCCAGCGCTTGGAACAGTGCACAGGCTCGCGATAGAGTTTCGCCGGATGCTTGCCGCACACGACGCGAATGCGCTCGCTCCGTGGCTCGATATTGCCGAGCACAGCGAGCTTCGGTCGCTTGCTGCCGGACTCCGGCGCGACAAGGACGCCGTGCTCGCGGCGATTCTCTTCCGCTGGAGCAACGGACAGGTCGAGGGTCAGGTGAACCGGCTCAAGCTTATCAAGAGAACGATGTACGGAAAGGCCGGCTTCCAACTGCTCCGACGACGTGTCCTGGCTGCGTAATACCGAGGATTCGGTGGCTCCGAGCTACGCCTTCACCAAAATTCGCGCAGATCCCATTTTCAATCGCTGTTGACACCAAGCGATCGCGGGGGTAAGACAACAACGAGAAATGATTTGGGCCCTGATCCGCGCGGACGCTATAACCGCGCCAAAGCAATCAATGTCGTATCAGGATGGTCCGATACATCAATCTTGCCCCACAGCGCCTTGTGCCCAAGCGGAGACACTACATTGCGCGCCGGACCTGTGAATCGAAAATAAATCGGTTCGCGTTGCGGTACGACGCCCGGCGAAGCAACCACTCGGACGGTCGAATCCACTATGAAATTCTTGCAGCCGCCATCGCACACGGAGTCCCATGGGACCGTCCGGAGTATTCGCGAGAGGGTTGTCACACTAAGGGGAATCGGCACTCGGCACTCGTGTTGCGCTGCAGCGGTAGTGACGGTGAGCGCCAATACGATTGTCGCAGCTGTCGCGAGTCGTAAAGCACGCTCAAAAGACAATTGCCATGCTTTGCTCCATCTCCGGTTCGAGCTCATTATGGTTGCCCGCGACAGTTGAGGTAAATTAGGCACCCTACGTCGTTCGCGAAAACGGGTCGAGGTCGAGTGCTGCTTTGTTCTCCTGACGCGGCGAGAGCTTCTGCGCGGCAAACACAAGGAACGATCTACGTGTTGGAGCAGGCTATCCGTCATTACATATCGCACCAATGCCGAGACGCGCCTATTCATGAGGATCCAACCGCATATAAGGTCTTCCATTCCATCGCCCGAATCCTACCTACGAATCAGCAATTAATTAATCCGGTAGCCCGGGACACGAGCTGGAATCCGACGGAACGCCCACCTCAAATTTCTCGATGACTTCCGAGCGTCGAGGGTCCGGGAAAACGGTTATGAAAAAGCCATCTCGTTGCCATCGCCTTCCAGGCGCATTGACCACTGGGCAAACTGCAACACCAACGCCGTAAGCTTTCGAGAATTGGCTAATAAGTCGGTGGGCCTCTTCTCCCGCGGTCGCTTCAGATGGCGTCCAAACCCGAGTGATCTTTTGTACATCGCGTCCGCGCCTTGCGGATACAACGCCAACAAGCGTATCGGCGCGATTGCCGTCACACTCCACAACGGGCAAAGAGCCAAGATTCTCATCGACACAACGGGTCTTAACTAAACGTTGGATGGTAGAGTCTCCGAGCTGATTCAGCGGGCTGCTTACACGCGTCGGTTGCCCCTTACAAGCTCCTAGTAAAAGCAGCCCAACACCTACCTTAAGGGTGCTGCGGATATGTACCGTGGTTCGGACGAAGCGCCATTCCCATAGTGCGCCGGTATGCATTGTCCCACGAGAGCGCTTGTGCATCACTAGAATCCGAGTCGTAGAGAATTGCGGTAAACTGATAGGAGGCATGCCCGAACTCGTGGATCATTGTAGAGGCTACTGTAACTACATCCGAAGTATTGCGTTGGATCCGGGCCACGTTCACTAGCATGAGTTCCATGCCTTGTGGCGTTTGGCCGTAATGTCCACCGGGTATATCGGCGTTCTCGAAGAGAAATAACACCGGACTGTTCGCAGCAGAATTGATTGCGCGCAATATTATTTGCGCCAGCATATCCCCTTGGTCGGCAAGCTTAACAAACGTATTCCTGACACCAAGCCAGGAGTCTCTAAGAATGTGATTTGCATCGTTTCCAAAAGCAAATCCCCCGCTGACAGCTATCCCGCCCACCCTGCCGTACGAAACGTCGCCCACACGCCCTCCAAAGGCGCCAAAGGCTTGCGCGCTCATCGGTCCTGGCATACCTAGAGCGTCGCCGCAACTTGTTGCGTTAATGCTACACACGCTTCCTTGAGCATCCGTCGCCATCGCGCCGCTCGGGTCCCTGAAGTTGATCGGATCGGTTGCAGCGAATACATACTGATTCATTCCGCCAGCGAGCCCGATCGGGTCCTCACTCAGGAACCGTCCCACCTCCGGATCGGCCGACCGTACACGTGCGATGTAGAGCCCGGCGGCCTCCCCGTCATTTTCCGCCTCGACACTGTTATTCTAAATTAGAGCGGAGGGAATGCGTTTAGGTTGTACGTATCCCAGCGTAGCGCATGAATCCTCAGGGTGTCCGAACTCGTCAGTTCGATTGCGGTGAAGAACCCGCGGCTGCGCGATGGTAATCGTATGCAGACATCACCATCATGCACGCTTGCGTATGGACCGCCAGAGCCAAAGCGCACCGTCGAAATGACTGAGCTATCGTTCCGAATGAATCGACCGGATATGTGCACCTCGTCGTTCGAACTGAGATCGTGTGCTACGGCGCTCTTTTCGTTCCCTCCGTCGTAGCGATAGTCAGGAGGTAATGCCATGCAGACCTCAGAAATATCGCCCCGAGCGCCTTTTCCAATGGGAATACGAGTCCATACCATTGGCCTAAGTAGTACAGTCCCCGTGTAGATCGGCTGCGACTCTGAACGGCATGCAACAATCGTCACAAGTGCCAAGAGCGCACAACGAAGAAAGCTGGGACATGGGAGCGTATTATGTCGCATATTATGGATCACGAGGGAGAGAATTGAACGTCGGCCTCCAACCGAGCTGCTGTTGCTGCTGACTCGTAAGCGCAATCCCAGCCGCGGCGAGAACCTCATTGACGAATATATTCGAGTCGCCCAATTGGTACGGCCGACCGTTCCATCTCTGCGAGATTACCGAAACCGCCGTTTGCACATTGTTGATCGCGTCTACACCAGCGACATGAAGCCAGCGCCAATCAGTGAATGAAATCGTGCCAGTGCTAGGATCGTTTACGTGATTGTCATCGTTGATCGTTGAGCGGAGGACCGCGGCAAGGCCCACGATCGCGTTATACAACTGGTAAACGTCTACTTTGCCGTCTTTTGTAAGGGTAAGAATGACACTATGGCGCGCGCACTCACCGCCAAGACACAAAGCGATACCGCCCAAGCGTACAACCGCTGATCCGACCGAGACACCGGGTGACTGGGAACCAAACCCACCCTCGAATGAGATTCCTCCGCCGTAAGCGCTTCCTGAGTATGATGATGAACCAGGAAATTGTAGCGCATCACCGCAACTTGTCGCGTTGATACTGCACACGGAGCCTTGAGCGTCTGTCGCCATCGCGCCGCTCGGGTCCCTGAAGTTGATCGGATCGGTTGCAGCGAATACATATTGATTCATTCCACCAGCAAGCCCGATCGGATCCTCGCTCAGAAACCGTCCCACGTCCGGGTCGTACCACCGTGCTCGCGCTGTGTAGATCCCCAGGCTCTCGTCATACAGCATGCCCTTGAACCCGAACCGGAGCGTGTCGAGGCGCATCGTCGCCGTCGAGTCCGTCATGATGTTCCCCCACGAGTCGTAAAGGAGTGCGGCTCCCGTGGAATTATCCAGCACGCTACCGATCACGCTTCCCAGGCCGTCCAGCATGTACGTCCGGCTCACAAGTACGGTGCCTGAAGAGTTCCGCTCGACCGACATGATCGGCCGGTCCGTGCCATCGTACTCGTACTCCGTGGTGTTACCCGTTACGAGATCGACCTCCTTGCCCAAGTCGGACCTGTTGTACAGATACATCCGCTGGCCCGAACCGACTGGCGCGTTGGTCGCAGCTCGCCACGCGAGACGTCCGAAGGGATCGTACCTGTAATCCACCCGGTACGCCGCGAGCCCGCCGCCTGATACGAGTACGCTGTCCAGGTGGCTGGTTGCATCCCAGTAGAACTGCCGCACCTGCCCCGAGTTCGTATCCGTCCGGCGTATGAGGTTCCCATCGGCGTCGTACTCGTATGTCGCCCACGCCACCGTGTACAGCCGGTTCCCTGTGTGGATGGCCATGCTGTTGTCCGTCCTGTTCCCAACGGCGTCGTACGTGTACACCTCGGAGAACATGGGCGTCGGGTTACATGCGTATCTCCAGCCCAGATCGGCCGAGAGTGAGTCGGCGTTGGAGCCGGGCCACGCCATGCACGTCTGGTAGCTCCAGTCCACCTGTCGCGCATGACCCAGCGAGTCGTACGCCGGTCTCCGGTTCAACTGATAGATCGATGCATAACCCGCATACGGATAGCCCATCACCTCCGAGCTCACCCGGCCCAGTGAATCGAGTCGCTCCGATCGCCGGTAGAGTGGGTTCGCCGTCGTGTCAGTATACGACCAGCTGAATGACTCGTTGTTGGTCGTGTACTGATCCGTTCGCGTCGACGTGTTGGGAAGGCTCGTCGTCGTGCGGAGCCCGTCGTAAGGATCGAAGACGTACTTCATCGTCAAGGGGCCCAGCATCACCGAGTCGCGAAGCCCCAGGGTGTTGCGCGTGAAGCGCCGGAATGTGTTTCCATCGTCGTCACTCGAGGTCGCCGACTGGTCGAAGCGGCCCGGAGTCACGTAGCCCATCGTGTACTGCTTGCTTGGTGCGGCCAGCATGGTGACCACGGTCGTGTCCGCGTTGCAGCCATAGCTTATCGCATACGTGCCGACCTTGCAGTAATACCACACGTTGGTCGAGTCCTTGAACGTCGCGTTGGACGCCACGGCTCTGGTGCCGCCCGGGGGATATGCAAAGCTCGTCGTACCGGACACCGGATCGTTCCGAGTCAAGACTCGGCCGATCGCGTCGTACGACATCGTGATCACCTGACCTCGGCGATTGGTCGCACTCGTCAACCGACCGCCCCTGTCATACCGATTGGTGATTGCCGCCAAGGTTCCGTCCGGATGATGCTGAGCCACAACCCAGCCCAGCGCGTTCACATCCGTGCGGTACGTCTGGCCGATCGCATCCGTCACCACCGCCGTGTCCCGCGGATACGACATCCGTGTCGCGCCGCCGTTTCCGGCCACGGAATCAAACACCGAGCGGTTGAGGACGTCGTACGTTGTGTAATGGGCCGCAACTCCGGGAGAGAGCGCCACGCTGTCCCGCCCGTATGCATCAAACTGCAATGTCTGGGCGCTAGGTGTTTGCCCTGTTCGCAATTCCAGTGACCCGATGAATGCGTCGCCGGTGCGCGAATCGCTTTTTCATTCGAAGCTCCGGAGATCCGCAGAATACAGCCACCTGGGAGCACTGAGAGTCGCCTAACACTCAGCTCCCGAACTGCTGTCGAATCGCACTCCTGGCATCTGTATCTGCCCCACGGCGGCGACGGATCGCTTCGTACAGCATGCTTTCAGCGCCTTTATTCGCGATCTCGGCGGCGTGCGTCGATGCTGCTGATCCTACAAGTGTGGCCCGATGACGATATCATCACCGGCGTGAATCGTGCGCCGCTCCCGTCGTTAGTGGCGATCGTGACCGTGGCGCCGGGTGGAACACTCGGCTCCACGGCGTGAAGAGCCTCACGGTTCGTCGCGGCCGGATTGAGGGCCGGTATTCCTGCGACGGAGCTAGGAAAACAGCGCCGCTACCGCACTGACTACGACGCGTCGTACACCGCTTAAATGTTTCGCGGGAGCGGCTGACGCGCATCATGAAACAGTGCACGAACCCGTTCGTCGCGCAGATACAGTCCGCCCCATACTAACACGGCGATGTAGATCGGAGTCAGTATGTGCGAGAACAACGGCTCGTCCAGACGTAGCTGGACGGCAATCGCGCCACCGAAATAACCGGTCCAGAGCACTGCGCCAAGCGGGGCCGTGCGCGGGATGACGTAGAGAATCAGACACACAAGCCCAATCAGTCCGATCGTCAGGACGTGGTGCGGCGCGAAGCCAAGCTCTACGGTGCCCTGGATCGCGGGCGCCGCACGGACGAGTTTGATCACGACGTCGAATGTAAGGAACAGCACCGCAATGCCGGAAAGGACGCGGCCGGCCCAACGGCGCCTGGAGGATGTGTCGGCGCCGTCGAGTGGGCGAGCGGGGTCAGCTTCGGTCAGCAAGGGGGACATAATCCGACGGCTCCGG
>JALYTX010000087.1 GCA_030854055.1 Gemmatimonadota bacterium
GCGCACCGTCTTCGCCGCGATCAAAAAGGATGCGAACGCCGTCGTCGACGGTTTCTACGGCCTGGGCGTCGTGCAGGAAGGAGTCGAGCGTCACACCATAGTGCGACTCGTCGAAACGCTGCTCGGCATTGCGTACGAGCGCACGACTGCTCAGGAGCGAATCGCATTCGTCGAACGCGAGCTGCTTGCGGACGAAGTTCTCGAAACGATGTACAACTTTCCCGTGATTCTTCCGCCCGACATGGTCTATTTCGCCCGCACCGCGGCGCTGATCGAAGGACTTGGCGCGCGTTACGACGCCCGCTTCAACGCCCTACTGGTGGTTGCACCAATAGCCTTGCGCATGCGGCGCGAAATCCTGACGTCGTTGGGGCAGCTGAGTCCAGGCGAGGCGCGCGACCCCGTTCAGGTGCTCTCGGGTTTTCTTCGCGCAGCCGGCGGCGTGGTCTCGCGAGCTGCGCGCGACATCGGCATGATCGCGATCGACGCGATGAGCACGATCCAGCCAAGCCACGAGATCCGCTCCGGCCAGTCCAGGTCCACGAGTACGCGCCAGATAACCAGCGGTACCGTGAAAGCGGCCGCAATCACCGAATTGCCGGGATTGGGTGAATCCCGTACGTAGACCCGAACCGCATGGCGTCGATCGATTCGAATGACGCGCTGAATTGTCGAATCCAGCTCCGGCGCGCGCATCGTTGTCCAGCGAGGAATGCGCATGACACTCCATCCCGCAGCGGTTCGTCCCCAACCATGATTGTCGGAGCCTGCGACCAGGGCGAGATTGAGCGTGTCCGCGAATTTGAGAATATCGGCGCGCCGCTGTTGTAGAACGCCTATGCCCTTTGGAGCGCCATCGCTCAGCTCCACGGCGTACAGTCGCGCGTATCCCCTCAGCTCGTTCTGTGGCAGCATCGAGAGATTTCCGGGAACCGTGAGGATGAGGATCGGGGCCGAGGCCGTTATGGCAAGCGCGCTGTCGCGCGGCGGATCGTGCCAGTCGCCCTTTGGGTCGAACGCGAAAGTCGTATCGATTCCGATAGCGATCACGTGCTGATACTGATCGCGAGCTTCGAGCGCGGGCAGGAGCGTGACGCCATCACCCGCACGCGCCGGATTGCGCGTCATTGCGATCCTTGCCCCGTCAAGACTCCGGTGGTCGCTGACGTATGCGACGTTATAACCCGCGGCCCGATGCCACTCTCTGTTGCGTCTGGCCGTGAACCACTGACGCGCGTCCCACGAGAAGTTGGTATGGCTGTGGAAGTCGATGACGACGTCGTCCGGATTCAACATCGCGATCCCCGCCATGGGGCGCGGCACGATTGCCCCTCCACCGTACACCAGGATCACCGCGCCGAGTGTCCAAAACGTCACCGTAGCTTCCCGCCGAACCGAGGTACGTCGCGAGCGCGCCAGCGTACCTCGGACCGCGATCAGCGTAAGCATTACGGTCGCGAGTACCGCGTAGTGTTGCCTCAGCGATAGCAGGGTGAGCGCATCAAGAAGGTTGCATAGCGGCGCGAGCATGGTGTACACCGCCGAATGGACGAGCAGCGCGTCGGATGCTGCGCGCCCGGTCTCCGCGTCCAGGACAGGGGTCGGCCCGACCGCGGATGTTGCAACCACCAGAACGGCTGCCGTCGCCAGTACGGCGAAGCTTCTCGATGCTCTCACTGCGGGTAATCTATTTTGGCGCTCGCGGCGCGGCGATTGCGAGTGCCATGTTGTACCTTACACCCTGACCATACTGAAACGAGGACATCAATGAGACATCTGTTCGCCACTCTTGCTTTCGCGGCTGCGATCGCCCCGGCTGGCCTTGCCGCGCAGGCCACCGCCGAGCTTGCGCCGATGCCCGCACCTGCATCTGCCGCCGTTAGTCCATCCACCGTGACTGCCGCCTCCGCTTCGGCGATGGTTCGCGCTGACGTCGCTGGCGTCACGTCACGCTCGGACTCAAACGCGCCGCTGGTCGTGTCGTCGGCGGCCGCCGAAGGACTTCATCAGGGCGAAGGCGTTGCGTTGATGGCGGTAGGCGGCGCCGGCCTCGTCGCTGGACTTCTGATCGGTAACAGCGCCGGCACCGCAGTCGCTATCGGCGGGCTCGCGGTCGGACTGGTGGGTTTGTACGAATACGTGCGGTAACGTTCCGGATTACGCCACCGCCAGCGGTAGCTCTTCGGCTACCGCTGGCTCCAGCGCGTACTGCAACAGTTCGGCGAGCGTTTCTACCGGGTGAAATGTGAGCTGAGAGCGAACCTCTTCCGGAATGTCCTCGATGTCCGGCTCGTTCGCCTTTGGCAGGATGATGTGCTTGATGCCGGCGCGATGTGCGCCAAGCACCTTTTCCTTCAAGCCGCCAATTGGGAGCGCTCGTCCGCGGAGCGTTATCTCGCCAGTCATTGCCACATCGCGGCGCACAGGCCTGTCGCTCATCTCCGACACCAGCGCCGTCGCTATCGCGAGTCCAGCGCTCGGCCCGTCCTTCGGGATCGCGCCAGCCGGCACGTGAATATGTGCCTCGATCGACCCCAGTCTGTCCTTTGGAATGCCGAGTCGAGCCGCGTTGTTCGTGGCGTAGGTGAACGCCGCCCGGGCTGATTCCTTCATCACGTCACCAAGCTGGCCGGTGAGGATGAGTGAGACGGCGCCACCCGGGCCTGGATTCTCGGAGCTGTCGTTGGTCCGATTGCCGAAGAACCGGCGAATGGACGCTTCGACGAACATGATGTCGCCGCCCATCGGTGTGTAGTACATGCCGATAGCGACGCCTACTTCGTTCTGCGCCTGAATGTGTTCCGGATGCACCTTGGGTCTGCCGAGGAGAGTACGCACCTCGGCCTCATCGACGCGCTCTGGCGGTTGCTCGCCGGTTGCGATCCTGCGAGCGAGCTTTCGCGCCACCGCGCCGATCTGTCGCTCGAGCTGCCGGACACCAGCCTCGCGCGTGTAGTTCGACACGACCGACATTATTGCGTCGTCCGTGAATTCGATGCCCTTGCCGCTCAGGCCGCTCTCTTCCAGTTGCTTGGGAAGCAGGTATTTCTTCGCAATCTCCGCCTTTTCCCGCTCCGTGTAGCCGGCGAAATCAACAACCTCCATCCGGTCCAGTAGCGGGCCGGGGATGTTCTGGATGAAGTTCGCAGTCGCGATGAACAACACTTCGCTCAGATCGAACGGAATGTTGAGGTAGTGATCGGTGAACGAATCGTTTTGCGCGGGGTCGAGCACTTCCAGCAGCGCCGATGACGGGTCGCCCTGGTATGAGACGCCGAGTTTGTCCACCTCGTCCAGAAGAAAAACCGGGTTTCGAGTGCCAGCCTGCTTCATCCCCTGAAGGATGCGGCCTGGCATCGCGCCAACGTAGGTGCGCCGGTGGCCGCGTATGTCTGCCTCGTCGCGTGCCCCACCAAGCGCGATGCGCACGTATTCGCGGCCGAGTGAATGCGCGATGGACTTCGCGATCGACGTCTTTCCCACGCCCGGCGGACCGACGAAGAGCAGGATCGGGCCCTTCGCCATGGCACGTGACTTCACTTCCTTCTCGTCCGTGATTGTGTCTGCCTGTGGCGCTTCGCCCAGGGCCGCTGTTGGCTCGTCCTTCTCCGCCTTTAAACGATCCGCCGGAATGGCTCCGGTCTCCTTCACCTCTTCCGCCAGCTGTTGGGCCCGAAGCTGCCGGACAGCAAGGAATTCGAGCACGCGATCCTTGACGTCCTGCAGTCCGTAGTGGTCTGCGTCGAGCACTTCCGTCGCATGGTTGAGATCGAGGTCGTCATTCGACCGCTCGTTCCAGGGGAGCTCCGCGATCCATTCCAGGTAGGTGCGAATGACCTGCGCTTCCATGGACTCGCGACCCGACCGCTCCAATCTGCCGAGCTCTCGCTCGACCTCGGCGCGTCCTTCCTTCGGCAGATTGAGGCCGGAAAGCTTCTCCCGAAGCTCCTCAACTTCCTTGGAAGAATCACCGTCGCCAAGTTCTTTCTGGATCGCCTTCATCTGTTCGCGGAGATACATCTCGCGCTGGCGCTCGCCTAGCTCTTCCTGGACCTGCGACTTGATGTCCTCCTGAGCTTCGAGCATCTCAATCTGGCGCTGCACCTGGACCAGCACCCGGCGGAGCCGCTCCTCGACACTCAATGTCTCCAGGAAGCCCTGCTTCTCGGCGACCGGGAGGTCTATGTAGCCTGCGACCAGGTCGGCGAAACGGCCCGGCTCCGTGACGGACTCGAGCACCTGGTGGACGACTTCCTCGGGAAGTCCGCGCTTTTCGCCGAGCTCGCCGGCGCGCTCGCGCGTCTCCTTCTCGAGTGCCTCGAAAGCGGCGTCGTGCTCGTCCACGGGGTTCATCTCTTCTGCCGGGATCACGACCGCGCTGAGGAACCCGTCGGTCGTCGTGTACTGGAGCGCGGTCGCCCGCTGCTCGCCCTGCAGCAGCAGCTGAACGCCACCCAGCCCACGCTGGATCTGCCCGATTCGCGCGATGACGCCCATCGAATAGAGAATGTCCGCGGTAGGCTCGTCGCTGTTGTCGCGTTGAGCCACGGCAAATACGAGCCGGTCGCCCTTTAGAGCGGATTCGATCGCCCGAAGCGTTCCCGGACGCCCTGCCGATATGGGCGAGGTGAGACCCGGGAACATGACCGTCCCTCGCAGGGGAAGAACGGGAATAGTCTGACGTTGTGCCATGATGGAATTATCGGATTCTTGGAGGAGCGCCGTGTCGCAGAATTCCAAGTGAATGCTGAAGTTTTTCGCAGGGCGCAAACCGTGAGCCGCCGCGCGTGTCTAACGCGCACCGCCTCAATGACGCTAAATTGCATATTCCGCGCTCCAAGTTCCACGCCAGCACGGCAGGATTCCTTATGGTAGTATGCCGGTCTGACGGATGACCGAGCGAGAAAGTCTGCCAAACCGGCCCGACGACGCGCTCCGCGCGCAGTTGGAGCGCGTGCTGGAGGCCAACTACGAGCTCGATCAGGAGATCGGGCGCGGGGGGATGGGGATCGTCTATCGCGGCCGCGATCGACGCCTCAAGCGGCTGGTCGCCATAAAGTTGCTGCCGCCCGACCTCGCCTATAGAGCGGATATACGCTCCCGCTTTCTGCGCGAAGCAGAAACATCGGCGCAGCTGAGCCACCCGTCCATCGTCCCCATATACACCGTTGAGGAGGCCGACAATCTCGTCTTCTTCATCATGGCTTACGTGAATGGCGATACGATAGCCCAACGTCTTCGCCAGCGCGGCCCGATGCCGCCGGAAGAGGTGCGCCGCATTCTGTGTGAGGTCGGCGATGCGCTTGCATATGCGAATGCGCGGAACGTCGTCCACCGCGACATCAAACCCGACAACATCCTGCTGGACAGCGACACCGGGCGCGCGATGGTCACGGACTTCGGTATCGCGCGCGCGGTGAGCGAGGGGAACGACACACGGCTCACCACGACCGGGCTCGCGATCGGCACGCCGGCCTACATGTCGCCGGAGCAGTGCGCAGGTGACCGCGGGGTCGATGGCCGCAGCGACATCTACTCACTGGGGATAGTGGGCTATCAGATGCTGTGCGGCGATCTTCCGTTCGCCGCGTCGAACACGCCGGGAATGTTCGTCAAGCATCTCACTGAGCGACCGCGGCCAATTGCGGAGCGCGTGCAGGATCTTCCTGAAGACCTGGGCCCTGTGATCATGCGTTGCCTGGCCAAGGAGCCTGCGGATCGGTTCCCGACTGCAACCGCACTGGTCGATGCGCTGAACGGACGCACGTCAGTCGGACCGACGTCAAACTCGCCGTACCAGCCGCGACCACCCGCGGCGCAAGCGGGTGCGCCCCAGATGGCTCGAAACCCGACGCCGCCGCGACCGCTGTACGACCCAACGCGCGCTGTTGAAAAGGCGCGCTGGGAAGCGCCGCCAGTGCGCACATTTCGAAAGAAGTTTGTGACCTGGGCCGGAATCTCGGGCTTTGTTTTTCTGCCGCTGGGACTTTTCGGAAGCCACGAGTTCTTCGTATTCGGATCGCTCTGGGGAATTGGAATAGCATTCAGCTACTCCAAGCTCTGGAACAAGGGCTACGACTGGCGCGACGTGTTCCGCCAGCCGCGGGACGCGCTCTTTGCCGACGTCGTGAACGAGCGGATCGACGACGCACGCGCCCTGTTCGATCCGCAGAAGCGGGACGTTGCGCGCGAGCGGCTGCGTGCTCGTATGCGAGACGGGAGCGGACTGATGACGCTTTCGCCAGTCCCTGGATCCATCGCGAGCGGCGGCACGCACGGGCTCACGGGATTCGACCATGGCGCGTCGGCTGATCTCATTGCGCGGTTTCCGGCCGTGCAGGAAGCCGCGATGGCGCGCGCAGACATTCAGCGTATGATGACTGTGCTCCCGGACGAAGAGCGCAGGCTTGTGCCCGACGTCGCGTCTTCGGCAGATTCGCTATACGTGCGCATCGAGCAGCTTGCCGCGGCGATCGAGAACATGGATCGCGCGAACGTGCCCGGACTGGGCGACGCCATCGAGAGCGAGATCAACGAGCTAGAGCTCCAGGCCAACCCGCTCGAGGAGGACGCGAGCGAGGAGCGGGTGAAGCGACTGGTCCAGCTGCGGCGCCAGCGCGTCTCTCTTCGTGAGATGCGCAATCGGCGCGCGGCTGCGGACTCCAAGCTCAGCCGTGCGATGAGCGCAATGCGCCAGCTTCGAATCGACGTCGGGCGACTCTCAACGGGCACGCGCTCGTACGAGTCGGTGACGCAGGTCGCCGAGCAGGCGATGCGGATCGGCCAGGAGGTTGACGCCGTGTTGTATGCGCAGGACGAGATGGCGCGGGTGCTGAGGCGTGAGAGCTGAGCGTTGCAGCTGATCGTCATTCCCGTGCGCGCGGGAATCATCCCAGCAGCCACGTTCGTCTATTGCATTCTGTCGCTCACGCTCGCGTGCGGCGATTCTCGTGCAACTTCTTTACCGCCTGCTGATCAGCCAACGGCCGTTGCCAGCCGCGCTGCTGGTTCCGTAAACGGGCCGGTCGCGAGTGCGGCACGAGTCGTGTACGTCGCACGACCGGACACTCTGCGCGGCCTCTACGTCAATCGCTGGGCGGCGCTTGGCGACCGTATGTGGGAGCTCGTAGGCATCGCGCACCGAACCGAGATCAACACGCTCGTCATCGACGTGAAGGATGATCGTGGGTTCGTGCTGTACAGATCGCATGTACCGCTTGCGCAGGCGATCGGTGCGGACACCAATCGTCCCATGTCCCCGCGCCGGCTCGCGGCGCTATTCGATTCGCTGCGTAGCAACAACATTTACCCGATCGCGCGAATTGTGGTCGCGAAGGATCCGCTGCTGGCGAGCACGCGACTCGAGTGGGCCATCAAGCGACGCGCGGACGGCAAGCCGTGGCTCGACAGGAATGGGCGACCGTGGCTCGATGCGTCGCAGCCCGAAGTATGGCGGTATGCAGTGGACCTTGCCCGCGAGGCGCGTCAGGCAGGCTTCAGTGCGGTCCAGTTCGACTACGTACGCTTTCCGGACGACGAGCGACTCGCGCGCGAGGCCAGCTTTCCGCTCGCGCACGGCCGGAATCGCGCGCAGATAATCAGGGATCAGCTTGGCGCGGCGCGCGCGATGCTCAGGCCAACGGGCATGTTGATGTCGATCGACGTGTTCGGGCTCACTGCCACGGACACGACCGACATGGGAATCGGGCAGCGCTGGGAGGACTTCATCGACCGCGCCGACATCGTGCTTCCGATGACGTATCCGTCGCATTTTGCACCTGGCACGTACGGCCTCGAGAGCCCCAATGCGCATCCGTACGCGACGATCGACCACGCGTTGAAGGACATGAAGGACCGGTCGGAGGGACTGAAGAATGCGGCGGACATAATTCCATGGTATCAGGCCTTCACGCTCGGGCCACCGGCATACGGCGCCGCCCAGGTTCGCGCGCAGATCCGGGCCGGCTACGACAACGGCTTCTGGAGCTGGATCCTCTGGAACCCCGGGAGCAAGTACGACACGACCGCCTTTCGGCGGAAACAGTAAGATTCGTAACTCGAAGCGGTACAACGAGATAGCGTCCTACCCCCTAGTAATTGGCCAGAAAGGCGCTATAATTGCCGCGAAACACAAACTCCAATTTCGCGAGCGTGTATGGCCGAATTGACGTCGGTTCCACAGGAAGGTGTAGCTACGGAGTCGACTGAGCCTACGCTCGAGTTCCCGCTCAACTGGCTGCTAGACCGCGCAGCGCCGCCCATCCAGTACCGCGCGTTTGTCGACGTCGCGAGGCTCCCCGCAACGCCCGAGATGGAGACGCTCGCGCTCGCCGCGCCGTACGCCGTGCGGATGGCGGTGACGCAGTCGCTCGATGGGACGTGGGACCAGCACATGCTGACGCTTCCAAAGCCGGGCAGGGGAAGCGTCACGGGGCTCGGCACCATACCGGCGGTCGAGCGCTTCCTCGAATACGGCTGGCATCGCGACACGCCGCCGCTGGCGCAGGCTCGGCGGCCACTGTTCAGGCTGTTGTCGGAGGACACAGATCCGCATTTCCTGTACGAGCTCAAGAGCAGCGCGAAACGCCCGGACATGGCGATTCGCGGCCGGCAGATGCTGCGGGAAGCATCCGCGGCGGCGCTCGCGCATGCTGGCTACGAAGCGGACCCGCGGCTACGCGGCGCCGCGCGTCGCGCACTGGAGCGCATCGACAGCTACCTGGATTCCGCGCTCGCGGACAAGCCGTGGGTTCGAATCGGCAACAGACACGTGCTCGCAGAGCATGCGTCGCCACCGTCCATCTACGCGCTGATGATGGTGGCGCACATGCCCATCTTCCGGAGCGAGCACTATCCGGAGATGGAGCGGCTTTACGCATATCTCTCGCAGCCCAAGCCGACCCAGGAAGCCGTGCAGATGTACGGCAAGGACATCATCACCCAGCCGCATCTCGTGATGGGCGATCTTCTGCACAACAAGAACGTGGTTGACGCCGACATTCCGTTTGCGCTCACATGGCTCGAGCTCATGGCACGACTCGGTTTCCTCAAACGCAACGAGACGTGGCTCAAGATGTTCGAGCGCTTTGTGGACGACCGTGGCCGCGACCGGGTATGGCGGCCGCACAACAAGAGCACCGCCATACCCGCGACAACCAATCCCTATGCGTGGCCCAAGTTCCCCCTGGAGACGAACCTTGAGGAGGATGGGCGGTGGACAGATGTCACCTTCCGAATCGGTCTCATCGCGCGACTCCTGGGTTGGCAGATAAAGCTCGTTTGATGCGCGGGAGGATCCCGCCGGAGGAGATGTTTCCGGCGGGCGATCCACGCTTCCGCACAGTGCACCTGCCACTCCCGCTCCGGCAGGAAACCGTAATGGTCCGGGCCATCGAGTGCGGCGATCCCTTGTCGTCCTCGGTTGCGTTCTGCGTGCACGGCTGGGCATGTTCGGTCTATTCGTACCGGCTGCTCATGCCTGCGCTCGCGGAACTTGGGATCCGGTCGGTTGCCATTGACCTGCCCGGCCACGGTCTGTCTGACAAACCGCAGGACGAATCGCGCTATACGCTCGACGCGCAGGCAGAGAGCGTGATTGCCGCAATGGATGCAATGCGCATCCCACGCGCCGCGCTGGTTGGACACTCCATGGGCGGCCCGATCTGTGCCCGGGTTGCCGTGCTCGCGCCGCAGCGTGTATCAGCGCTCGCTCTTCTGGCGCCGGTGGGATTCGGTACCGAGCCCGAAGTCTGGGCGCTTCGCGCGGTTACTCCGCGTGCGATTGCACCAGCGTTGCCATTTCTGACGCGACGGTGGATGTTCGAGCTGGTTCTGAACCGGGCGTACGGGCCGCGCCACAGGCCCACAGGCCGTGACCTGGACGAGTACTGGGCCCCGACGCAGTTTCGGCATTTCGTGCCTGCGATGTGGGACATCCTTCACATCTTCGAGTGGGGTGCCGGCATTGATTGCGGATTCGGCGAAATCCGCGCCCCCACGGCGATAATCGATGGCGACGACGACAACCTCGTGATACGGCGGTGGGTGCGCCGTTATGCGACCGTCGTGAAGCACGCGTCCGTGAGCGTCATCGAAGGGTGCGGACACGTGATCCCGGAGGAGGCGCCGGAATTCGCGGCGAGAGCAATTCGGGGGCTGATCGGTTAGCTTTGGTATCTAAATGAGTTTAGAGACGAAGTTGGAGGAAACCGCCCTCACATTCGCGGACCTCGGGTTGCACCCCGACGTGCTGCATGCGGTTCAGGACGCTGGATACATCCATCCCACGCCGATCCAGGCCCAGGCGATACCACTCGCGCTGGAGGGGCGTGACCTCATCGGTCTGGCCCAGACCGGAACCGGAAAGACAGCGGCGTTTACGCTGCCGATCGTCAATCAATTGCTTGGCGGTCCCAGTCGTGTGCGCGCGCTGGTGCTCACGCCCACGCGAGAGCTCGCCGTGCAGGTGGACGAGAGCTTTCGCAAGTACGCCATGCATTCGGGGATCAAGGTGCTCGCGGTGTACGGCGGTGTCGCGCTGGAGCCGCAGACCAAGGCCCTCAAGAAGGGTGTGGACGTCATAATCGCAACGCCCGGCCGGCTGCTGGACCATATCGAGCGCCAGAATGTCGTGTTTGACGACCTGGAAGTGCTGGTGCTCGATGAAGCCGACCGCATGCTCGACATGGGCTTCGCACCGCAGATCAATCGCGTGGTAGCGGAGATACCCAAGTACCGGCAGACGCTCCTCTTCAGCGCAACGATGCCGCCCGAGGTCGAAGCGTTGTCACGGAAGTACCTGCGCAAGCCGCATGTCGTGCAGGTGGGCCGCCGTTCGATGCCAGCCAGCGGAGTCACGCACGCAGTGTATCCGGTCCCTCGGGTACGCAAGACGCAGCTGCTCACGGAGCTGCTCAAGGACAAGGCGATGGACTCGGTGCTCATCTTCACGCGCACCAAGCACGGCGCCGATCGAGTCGTTCGGGATCTTCGAAGCGAGGGCATCGAGGCGACGGCAATGCACGGCGACAAGACGCAGAAGGAACGCACCAAGGCGCTCGAAGATTTCAAGTCCGGCAAGATTCGCGTCCTTGTGGCGACCGACGTTGCCCAACGCGGCCTGGACATCTCCGGGATCACACACGTCATCAACTTCGACGTGCCGCAGGAGCCGGAAGATTACGTACACCGTATCGGTCGCACGGGCCGCGCTGAATCGAGTGGCGACGCCTACACGCTCATGTCGCCCGACGAGATCGCCATGGTCCGCACCATCGAGCGCGTGATCGGCCAGGAAATCCCCCGTATCTCCGTCCCCGGCTACGACTTCGGTACCACTGCGGCCTGACGCCCGAAAGGGCCTCGCGAACGGTGTCGCGACGCGCTGTTACGGCGCGTATTTACCGGCGGACGCGGCCCAGTCTGGACACGGTCACAGTCTCGGTCGCGGCGCCGCGACTCACTATCAGGGTTACGTTCGATACGCCCACGCCCATGCCGACTGGAGAGTACACCACCGGCGACCGGCTGGCCCAGTAGCGCACTCCGTGGATCACCGATTCGTTTCTGCGCCGAATCGTATCCGTGCCGGCGCGCATCGTAAGTCGAGCGGGCGCCGAGTCGAAGTCTACGCTCACGCGCTCTCCACGCGCCATCGCGGTGTGCCGCGCCAGTTCGAGCATCGCCGCAGCGTCGGCCGCGCCACCACGAGCTGAGATGGAATCGAGCAAGCCACGCGTCCTGGGAATTGCGATTCCAGCGATGATCGCGATGATGGCAATAACGAGGATCAATTCCATCAGCGTGTATCCTCCCCGGCATCGCTGTGCGCATTCATACGAGTGACATGTTGCCATTCGCATACTGTAACGGTCTTGGCTGCGAATGCCCTTATCGCGTCGCCGCCCATCTCATCGATAGTGACCGACGTCATCCCGCGAAAGCGACCGACGTCATCCCCGCGAAAGCGACCGGCGTCATCCCCGCGAAAGCGGGGATCGCTTGCGGTATCGGTAGTATCCTTACGGGATACCCGCTTTCGCGGGAATGACGAGCAGATTCCCGCTTTCGCGGGAATGACGAATCTGTAGCTACACGAGAAGAACCAAGTGAGAATTGCTCTATCCACCGGCGGCGGCGACGCACCCGGACTGAATGCTGTGATCCGTGCCGCCGTACTGGGCGCGCTCGATCGTGGTTGGGACGTGCTCGGCGTTACCAAGGGATACGCCGGATTGCTCGGCGAAGAGGTCATACCGCTTACGCGTGAGACGGTCCGCGGTATCGGCCACCTGGGCGGTACAATTCTCAGAACCACCAACCGCGGCAACCCGTTCTCGTATCCCGTCCTGCAGACCGACGGAACGTACGCAACGGCTGACCGGTCCGACGAGCTTATCGCGCGCGCCAGTGAACTGGGCATCGACGCGCTCATCTCGATTGGCGGGGACGGTTCGCTTGCGATTGCCAAGCAACTCTCGGACAAGGGAATGAACGTGGTCGGAGTTCCCAAGACGATCGACAACGATGTCAGTGGAACCGTTACCACCTTTGGCTTTGACACGGCGGTTCAGACCGCGCTCGAGGCCATCGACAAGCTGCACACTACCGCCGAGTCTCACGACCGAGTGTTCGTGCTGGAGGTAATGGGTCGCGATACAGGGTTCATTGCGCTGCACGCCGGTCTCGCCGGATCCGCGGACGTCATACTGATTCCGGAGATCCCGTACGACGCCGATCGTGTCTGTGAAAAAATCGTTTCGCGCGGGCTTTCCGGCCGCCACTTCTCCATTGTCGTGATGGCGGAGGGAGCGTTCTCGGTTGGAGCAAGCGCCGGGGTGTTGGGAGCGTCGCTTCCGGGACAGGCGGTACGCGTCGGCGGAGTTGCGGCGCAGCTCGCCGATCTCATTCAGGCCAGGACCGGGAAGGAGTCCCGGTCAATGGTGCTGGGCCATCTACAACGCGGTGGCCAACCCACAGGATACGATCGGTTGCTGGCGACGCGTTTCGGCGGCGCCGCCGTCCGCGCGGTCGCGGACGAGAAGTGGGGGCACATGGTCGCACTCCAGTCGCCACATATCGTCGCCATCCCGATCGAGGACGCCCTGCGCCAGCAGAAGCGGGTCGATCCCTTTCACGACACTGTGCTCACTGCCCGGGCCACCGGGGTGTCTTTCGGGGACTGAGGCAGGGGCCAGTCTTCACGACCATCCGGTGATCCGGCGAGGTCATCAGGGTCCCACGAGCCGGACGGTCGTAGCCATCCTGCCGCGGTTGTGTATATTCAGATGATGATCCGGAAGGGCTTACTCGGCTGCATCCTGACTGGGGCTACGCTCGCCCTCGCCACTCCGCTTGCGGCTCACGCCGCGGCGACCGGCCCAGGGCCAACGCGCGCCGCAGCTCCCACGGATACGCTCGCCAAGCTCGAGCGGGCCAAAGGCGAGAAGGCTCCGCCGGCAGCCAGGAAGAAGCTCAAGCCGCGCGCGACGCCCGTCGGTGGCACGGTGCGCGGCGAGTTCGTGCCCGACCAGCCATGGGAGACGGATTTCTACGTGGATAACGACGTATCCGGACGCCACGCAATCCAGATCGCATTCGCCTCGTTTTCGCCGCGCCGATAGTAGTCACGCCATGCTGAGCCCGGGACCCGCGAGGGTCCTTTTTTTGTGGTTCTTCACGGAATTTAGGGATTTGGGGTGACAGCGGCCGATCTCGGATGCATGCTATTCGGAAGGGAGGCGACCGATGGCATACGAAGAGATCACGGCGTTGCTCGGCGGCTGGGAAGGGTTCGAGCTTGTCGGAGCTGAGCGCAAGGCAGCGACCGAGGCACATCCGATTCCAGAGATTGTTCTGAAGCTTGAGCCGGTGCGTGGAGCACCGAAGCGTTGCAGTCGATGTGGTGAGATTGTTGAGGCCGTGCACGACGTCTCCCTTCGGCGCGTGCGAGACTTGCCGATCATGGAGGCCGAGACCTGGCTCGTGTTTCCGCGCGCACGGTTGGAGTGCCCGCGCTGCGGCCCCACCGTGGAATCGGTGCCATGGCTGGACCGGTATCAGCGCATGACGACCAAGCTCTCAGAGGCAATCGCTCGCCTGGCGCAGGTGCTTCCGATCAAGCACGTCGCCACGTGGTTCGGTGTCGGATGGGAGACGGTCAAGCAAATCGACCAGCGCTCACTTGAGCGACGCTTGGGCCCGGTTGATCTCTCCGATGTGCGCGTGATTGCAATCGACGAGTTTGCGATCCAGCGTGGGCACCGTTACGCGACCGTGGTGGCCGACCCCACGACCAAGCGCGTGCTATGGATCAGTCGTGGGCGTGACCGTGCCGCGCTTACGGGCTTCTTCGCCGCCTTGGGGCCTCTGGGCTGTGCACGACTGGAAGCCGCTGTAATGGACATGTGGCAGCCGTACACGGAGGAGCTCAGAGCGTGGTGTCCGAAGGCAGAGATAGTGTACGATCTCTTTCACGTGGTCGCCCGCTATGGCCGCGACGTCATTGACCGAGTGCGCGTGGACGAGACAAATCGGCTCGCTCACGCAAATGGCCCCAATGACAAGGCCACTCGCGACCGCCGGCGTGTGATCAAAGGGACGCGCTGGCTCCTGCTCAAGAATCGGGAGCATGTGACGGCTCATCACGACCGTGTACGACTGCGAGAGTTGCTCCGCGCAAATCACGCGCTATTTGTCGTCTACGTGCTCAAGGATGATCTGAAGCAGCTCTGGCACTTCCGGTATCCGGCGGCGGCTCGTCGATTCTGGCGGCACTGGTACCGACGGGCGCGCGCGAGTCGCATTCCAGCACTCATCACCTTTGCCAGGAACCTGGCCGAGCGCATGGACGGAATTATCAGTCACTGCAAATATCCGCTCCACACCGGAATCCTCGAAGGCATCAACAACAAGATCAAGGTCCTGAAGCGGA
>JALYTX010000139.1 GCA_030854055.1 Gemmatimonadota bacterium
GGTGCAGCGCTCACGGTGAATCCCTTGATCATTCCCTTGGCGAAATGCGGGACGCCGCCCGGAACGTCAACGAAGCAGATCATTGCGTAGCTGCCTGGTTGAAGATCCAGTGTCGCATTCGCAGTCCTGCCGGGATCGGACGCGTTGGGTCCCCCCTGAAAGGCCGCCCACGTTGGGGGAGGCGCCGGCTTGGCGAGCTCTGCCTGCAAGTCGGCAATGGTCCTGCCGCTGTCCAGGCGGATTATCTCCATGTGGTGCAGGACGTGGCCGTCGTTGACCAGGTTGAACGTGGTCATGCCCGCGGGGACGGTGGATGGTGCGCCCGGGTACGCGAAGTCGGTGGCGTGCACCGTGACCACGTGCGGCGCACGCGAAGGCACTGGTTGCACCGAAGTCGACGCTGTGGCCGAGTCAGATGACGCAGGCTTCTCCGAGCCTGCACATGCGGAGACGAAGCAAACAAATGTGATGCAGACGCCAAAATTATTGCGCATAGTCAATTCCCATGATTGTCATGCGCGAAATTACGCCGCCCGGAGCCGGCGTCAAGCAGGTTGGACGCCCGGTCCGGGCGGCGGGTATGCTATGCATGAACGAGCCTGTCCCTTGAAACGTGCGGCGTGGTTGCGCCGGGCACGACGGGTGTGGCAGGCGCGGCGGGGCGGCGTTCGCCCACCTGCTGTCGCCACATGGCGTAGTACAACCCCTTCTGCTCCAGCAATTCGGAATGCGGCCCAGACTCGACAATGTGGCCATGCTCGAGGACGTAAATCGTGTCCGCGTGCATGATCGTGGACAGCCGGTGCGCTATGAGGATGGTTATCGCCTCTCTTCGCGTGGCGATGTCGCGGATCGTGCGGCTGACCTCCTCCTCGGTAATGGAATCGAGGGCTGAGGTCGCCTCGTCGAAGATGAGCAGGGACGGACGACGGAGGAGTGCTCGCGCAATCGCGAGCCGCTGGCGCTCTCCGCCTGAGACCTTTACGCCACCTTCCCCGATCATCGTTGCGAGCCCCTTGTCGGCTCGTTGCAGGAGGCTGTCGGCGGCTGCCTCGTGGAGCGCGCGCAGGCAGTCGGCGTCGGTCGCGCCGGGGCTGACAAATCTCAGATTTTCCGCGATCGTACCTGAAAACAGCTGCGCGTCCTGGGCGACGAGTCCGATGCGCGCGCGAAGTGCATCGAGCTCGACCTCGGTGCCAGACGTCCCGTTGTAGAGGACGCGTCCGGCGAGTGGTTTGTAAAGTCCCAGCAGCAGCTTGACGAGAGTGGACTTGCCGGCGCCGGATGGTCCGACAAACGCTATGGTCTTTCCGCGCTCGGTCGCGAACGAGACGTCGACCAGCGCTGGCGAGCTCGCCGAACGGTGCTGGAAGGTCACGCCGTCGAACGCGAGTCGCATGAGTGGACCGATCTCGACAGGATTTGCAGGCCGGGGATCGGGCGGGATCGCGAAGACAGTCTCAAGGTTTGCCATGGACGCCTCCGTTTCGCGGAACGTGTTTATGACGTTTCCGAGCTCCTGAAGCGGTCCGAATATGAAGAACGAGTAGATGAGGAGCGCAAAGAACTGCCCGACGCTTATCTCCTGCGCGAATATCAGATACAGCATGAGAAACAGAATGGACGTACGCAGCAGGTTGACGCACGTTCCCTGTATGAAGCTGAGACTGCGCAGATAACGAACTTTCTTCAGCTCGAGTTTCAGGATCTTCTCCGTCGTCGAGTTAAGCCGGTTGACCTCCTGGTCGGTGAGTCCCAGGCTCTTCACCAGCTCGATGTTTCGCAGGGACTCGGTCGTCGCACCCGCGAGCGCGGTCGTTTCGGCGACGATCACCGTCTGCACGGTCTTGATCCTGCGGCTGAGGACGGAGCTGAGTACCGCGAGCAGCGGCACCGTCAGCAGGAACGCAGGCGCGATCGCCCAGTGAACCTTGTAGGCGTAAACCATTACAAAGACGACGCCGACGACCGTTGTGAACAGCACGTTGACCGCGGCCGTGATGAAGCGCTGTGCATCGATGCGCGCCTGCTGGATCTTGCCCAGCGTCTCACCACTGCGCTGATCCTCGAAGAGCGAATACGGGAGTTGAAGCGAATAGCGGATCCCATCAGAATACAGATCTGCGCCAACGCGCTGCGTTACGACGTTCACGAAATAGTCCTGGAACGCCTTGGCGACGCGCGAGACGAACGCGACTCCAACTGCCGCGCCGAGCAGCAGCATCACACCGCGTACGAACTGGATGGTTGTATACTGCCGGAACTTCGTCGCGTAGTTGTCAATTACGTAACGAAAGATGAGCGGATCGAGCAGCGAGAAGATCTGGTTTACAGCTGCCAGAAACAGCGCCAATGCGACCAGGCGCCAGTAGCGCTTCATGTACTCCGCGAGAAGTTTCATCCGACTTGTGATTCCGAGATTGCCATGCATCAAATGTAGGCAATGCGCGCGACGCATGAACGTCGGGTTGCCGCCACTCCAGCGGTGGGCGAGATTGCTGCATGCGAGTCATATTGCAGCGAGTCACGCACGCGCGAGTAACTATCTCGGGCAGGACGGCCGGCGAGATCGGGGGCGGTCTGCTTCTGCTCGTTGGATTTACCCACACCGACTCCGCGACCGACGTCCGATGGATGGCCGAGAAAGTCGCCGGCATTCGCGTGTTTACCGACGCAGACATGAAGATGAACCGGTCGCTCGAGGAAGCTGGCGGCTCCTTGCTCGTGGTTTCCCAGTTCACACTTTACGGCGACGCGAGGAAGGGCCGGCGGCCGTCGTTTGTGAAGGCCGCAGGGCCGGACGTTGCGATTCCGCTTTACAACTCCTTCGTCGACGAGCTGCGCGCACGCGTCGGAGTTGTCGCCACCGGCGAATTCGGTGCTGACATGCAGGTCGAGCTTGTGAACGACGGGCCCGTAACACTCGTTCTGGACACGCCAGGCCCCAGCCAACCGGAGACCAATTGACTGCCAGCAGGAACCCGCATCCCGACGTCATTCTCGCTTCTGCTTCGCCGCGGCGGCGAGAGCTGCTGGATCTCGTCGGCATACGACACAGTGTGGTGCCGGCCGATATCGACGAGAGCATTCAGAATGGGGAGCTACCACTTGCCCACGTCGATCGGCTGGCTCGCGAGAAGGCGCTTCGCGTAGCGGCGCAGCATCCGGAGTCATTCGTCATCGCGGCGGATACCGTGGTGGTAATCGAGGGGCACATCCTGGGTAAGCCGCGCGACCGTGACGAGGCCGCGCGGATGCTCACCACGCTTGGCGGTGCTACCCATACGGTCGTGACGGGGATGGCGTGCGCGCTCAACGGGCGGTTGGAGTCCTCCGTAGTGGACGTGTCGGTGACGTTCCGGTCCCTCACCCAGGGAGAAGTCCAGGAATACATCGCCACGGGCGAGCCGATGGACAAGGCTGGCGCGTACGGGATACAAGGCTACGGCGCAACGATCGTACGCCGCATTGACGGAGACTACTTCGCCGTGATGGGGCTGTCGCTCGTAACGCTTGTGGAGCTCATGCAACGATTTGGCGTGCGTTACCACTTTGGTGGTGCGGCGCGATTCACCTAGATAGCCCCGCGTCGCGGGGCGAGGGAAACGCCGTCATGCGTAAATGGTTCCTTGCACTCGCACCTGTTCTGCTCGTAGGTGGCGTCACCGCTCGCCCCGCGCAGGCGCAGATCGGTAGCACGACGGACATCATTACAGGCATCGTAACTGGTCCGGACGGAAAGCCCATGGACAACGTTACCGTTGCCGTGCGCTCCGCCGAGAGCGGCATCACGCGTACGAAGCACACGAATGCAGAGGGCAGGTACACGATCCTGTTCCCTGACGGCGGAGGCCAGTATCGTGTCGAGTTTCGTGCGATAGGCTTTGCGGCGGTATCTCGGAACGTCGCGCGGCAGGGGGACGAGGACCGCCTTGTAACAGACGTGCGTATTGGATCGGAGGTGCCCGCACGCCTTTCCGCTGTGTCGGTCACCGCCCGCAACGCGCCGCGCGACCGCGGTGCTGCCCCAACGCCCGGTGAAAGCGGTCGCACGCTGAGCGCTGATCAGCTCGCGCAGCTGCCAATCGACATCAGCGACATTGCGGCCGTCGCGGCAATGGCGCCCGGCGTCGTAGGCATTGCCGGCAACGACACGACGGCAGCGGGATTCTCCGTCGCGGGCCAGCGCTCCACGTTGAACAATACTACCCTCGACGGGCTCTCGTTCGGAAGCTTCACGGTCCCCAGCGAAGGGCTTCGCAGCACGCGGGTCGTGACCAACACATACGACCCTTCCAAGGGCCAGTTCAGTGGAGGCGAGATCGCCTCGACGACGCGCAGCGGTACCAATGAACTCACGGGTGGCTTTACGTACTCCCGTCGCGATCCAACGCTGGAATTCGAAGGGACGGATAGCGCGGCTGTGTCGCCAACCTACCTGCAGGATCAGATTAGCGCCGGTTTCGGCGGTCCCATCGTGAAGGACAAGCTCTTTATCTTCGGATCCGGCCAGCTACGCCGGCGCAGCGATCCCGTGCAGTCACTGCTCGCGTCATCGCCTGCAACGCTGTCCACGCTCGGTCTCGATCCGGCCTCGGTGTCGGCGTTCGAAACGCAGGTGCACGCACTCGGCATTCCTTCGCCGTCGGCCGTGCCTGACAGACGTATCGGCGACAACACGGTCGGACTCGTGCGCATGGATTACTTCCTCAACGACGGCAGCAGTCTTACGCTTCGCGGCGACTACCGCGGCAGCACGCAGGACCCCACGCGGTCCAATCCCTATGCGCTTCCTTCGAGCGCGGGGGCTAGCACAACGTCCGGCGCCGGTCTCGCCGCGACGTTCACGTCCAATTTCGAGAGCGGGCTGATTAACGAGCTGCGCGCTTATTACTCGCGCGACAACAATCACTCCGAAGGCTATCTCACGCTGCCGGCCGGCCGCGTCCGAATCAGCTCACCGCTGGCGGATGGAACGCAGGCGCTCAGCGTCATCAGCTTTGGCGGCAATCCCGGTTTTCCCCAGGCCGGGAGCTCCTCATTGCTCGAAGCAGCCGATGAAGTTTCGTATCTGACGAAGGACCGCCAACACAGAGTGCGGTTGGGAACATTGTTTGATCTCAACACGTTCAGCCAGAACGTGACGAGCAATCGGCTCGGTACCTTCACGTACAACTCGCTCACGTCGTTTCTGAACGACGCACCGGATAGTTATTCGCGCACGCTTCTGTCGCAGGAGCGCGCGGGAAAGACCGTAGCGGGCGCCATCTATGTCGGAGATACGTGGCGTCCGAATAGAGAGGTCCAGGTCGTTTACGGTCTGCGCGCCGAAGGGACGCGGATAGACGACGCGCCGCCGCTCAACTCTGACGTGTACAGCAAGTTCGGACTGCGAACCAACGATTTTCCGGGCGAGATTCACGTCAGTCCGCGCGTTGGATTCTCCATGAATCTCACAAAGCCCGATCCGAACGATCCCTTCTCGCAATTCCAGCCGGCTTTCCTGCTGCGCGGTGGAATTGGTGAATTTCGCGCCAGGACACCAACAGGATTATTCACGTCGGCCGCCGGCGCTACAGGGTTGACCGACACCGAGCAGCAGGTTTCCTGCATCGGGCCCGCGGTTCCGACGCCCGACTGGCAGAGCTATATCGCAGACCCGAGCACTGCTCCGACGGCGTGTATGTCGAACCCCAGCGTTCCGCCAAATTTTTCGGCGGTGCGCCCGTCCGTTACTGTGTTCGCTCCCGACTTCGAAGCGCCCCGCTCGTGGCGCGCGTCGCTCGGGCTACAACACAGACTGTTTGGGAATATCACGTTGTCGACTGACGCGAGCTACGCACGCGGCGTTGCGCTGTACGGTGTTCGCGATCTCAACCTCAACACAACGCCTGCGTTCTATCTTGCTGACGAAGGCAACCGGCCAGTATACGCACCCGCGGCGGCGATCGTGCCGACAACAGGTCAGGTGACGTCGAGCGGGTCGCGCATTCACCCGGAGTACGGTCAGGTCCTCGAGCTTACGTCCGGCCTGTCCAGCGACACGAAGCAGCTCACGGTGTCGGTGAACGGTGCGACGCAGGGTGGCACTGCATTCACATTCGCCTACACACTTCAGCGCACGCGCGACCAGTCGTCCTTCACCTGTTGCTCCGCGTCGCAGGGGTTCGGCTCACCAACAACCGGTGGCAATCCGAACATCTCCGAGTGGGCGCCCGGGGATCAGGACGTTCGCAACACCCTTCAGACGTACTTCACGAAGCCCGTGAACTCGTGGCTCGACATCACTGCAAACGCACGCCTCAGCTCGGGTGCGCCGTTTACACCGATCATATCCAGCGACATCAACGGCGACGGCTCGCGCAATGATCGCGCGTTCATTTTCGACCCGGCAACTACAGCGGACGCGGCCCTCGCGTCCGCGATGAAGCAGTTGATCGCAGGCTCGCCGGCCAACGTGCGCGATTGCCTGGTCTCTCAGCTCGGCACGGTTGCCGGCCGCAACAGTTGCCGGGGGCCGTGGACTCCATCGCTGGACATGCAGGCCAACTTCCGGCCGTCAGGCTTCAACCTCAATCGCAAGATGACGTTCTCGCTCATCGGCTCGAACGTGCTCGCCGGACTCGACCAGCTACTGCACGGGCGCAAGCTGCAGGGATGGGGTCAGTTCAATCGCGCGGATCCGACGCTGCTGTATGTCCGCGGCTTCGATCCGGTCAAGCAGCAGTTCAACTACGACGTCAACGGTCGGTTTGGATCGACGAACACGGCGCGCGCGGTGTATCGTCAGCCATTCGTACTCGCACTTCAGGCGCGACTCACCCTCGGGCCGGATCCTCGCGACCGTTTCCGCCAGATATTTGCAGCTCGCACCGACAGCTCGGCTGTCGCGTCTGCGGCTGTGCAGAATCCTGTCGCACAGATCATCCAGATGCGCGACTCGCTTAACCTCAATGACGCGCAGGTCGCGCAGCTGACCGTAGTGTCGGATACACTCGTGGCGAAATCGCTCGCGCTCGGCAATCAGATTCGCGCTGTAGTCGCCAAGGAAGGTACCGGCAATCCGCAAGCGATAATGGGCAAGATCCGGCCGCAGATCATAGAGGGACGCACCAATCTCACGACAGCGATGAAAAAGGTGCAGACGATTCTCACTCCTGATCAGTGGAAAAAAGTACCGGAGAGCATCAAGAATCCGCCTGCGTTCGGTGGGCGCGGCGGCGGTCGCGGTGGCGGCCGCGGACCCGGCTAACGGTCAGCGGAATCGCGCTTCCCCAGAAGGGAACACGTCGGTGCATACCTGTCGCGCCAGATCTCGACGCGTGACAGCACATCGCGCACCGTAATCCGCTGCATGCGCCCAGGCCGATTCTGCATCGTCGGTGCGTAGTCCTCACCGGGATTCGCGTACGCATCGATCATGAGATCGTGGAACCGTCGGTACGGCCCGGTCCGCTTTGGATTGGTATAGCCGAGTAGCGAGATTGCAGGGCGGTTCATCGCCACCGCCATATGCAGCGGGCCGGTGTCGGGTGCAAGCACCAGAACCGACGCATCGAGAATGCTTATCAACTTGCGCAAGCCGCTTCCGAGCTCGGAGCGCACTGGCGACTTCGCGCTCGCTCGTATCAACCGTTCAGCGTGGAGCTCGCGCTCGGAGCGCCCACCCACGAGCACCGGCTGCAGGCCGTGCTCGTGATACAATGCGTCGCAGACTGCGGCCCACCGTTCTGGTATCCAGTCTTTTTCGGGTTTGCTCGTCGC